>NZ_JAEHBO010000090.1:0-18344 GCF_016483575.1 Bacillus cereus group sp. N12 | reverse complement strand
AATCCCCTCCAAGTAATAGTGTACCATGTGTATACATGGTCTTTTTCACACTGTCTACCTAAAGGGGATAATATCAAAACTAGGCTTTTTGTTTAACTCATTTATGTTCTACATAATATATCTCAAAGTAAAACTTCTATTCAAAAGTTACCATAATTCCAAAAGCAACTTTACATGGGAACGGATTTTTTCCTACTGTGTATCTAGATTTTAATCTTGTGCACTTACAAGAGCGTACCCATAGATCATTTTTAACACTCTTTATATATTCTTTTTGATAAGTGTTATTGAGAGTATAAGATGAAAACTGCTTTAGCTGGTGAGGAAAAAGTGGGTTATCCAATATTAGATGTACGAGAGGGGAAAGAATTCTGGAAAACGTCAAAAGAAAAAAGGAGTCGAATAACGACTCCTTTTTAAATGGGATAGCTTTATTATCAGAAATATTACCTACTGAAATACTTTTTCAATTGTAGGCATAACAGCGATTGGTGGTAGAGATTTAGTCCATGCAGCTGCATATATATTTAACTTTTCACCTAAAGTGTAATCTTCTCCATTGGAAACAGGAACTCTTAGAATCTTATTCTGGGAAACTAGCTCCCACCAATCAGTTTGATAAGCAAGTGCTTCATCTTTTGTAGAAGTAGCTGCAACTACTAAATAATTGTTGTCTACCGAAATAACATATCCAGTAAACGGTTCTTGCTCTTGGTTTTGAATAGAGTGAACAGGTGTAGCGCTTCCAGAAGAATTATTTGAATCTGCAAAGGCTGGTGTTAATCCGAAAGTGAATCCACATCCTAATGTTAAAGCTGTTACGGTTGTTACTAATTTTTGATTGTTTGTAAACATGATAGATCCCCCTTATATTTTATCCCTACACTATTCACTTTCTAGTTGTATACATATAAAGCCTTTTAATATTAAGATATTTAACAATTATGCCACAAACATTCCATAAATGTTAATATTATCTATTAATGGGGGTGAATTTATGTTATAATTCACTAGGTGAACTATTATTGTTCCTTTCATCTCTTGATGAATGTATACCCTTCCTTAATTTTAAATATGTTCAATTTTATTGGTGAAGAGGAGAGAGATCCCTCTTCTTTTTTCTGTTCATAACATAAGATTTTATATTATGAACAGAAAAAGAACCCTATGGGGTTCTTTTTCTAGGCATATTAACAGTAAGGAGAGTAATGAAGAGCTAATTTCAAATCTTTATTAGGTGAAAGATTTGAAAAAGCTTATGTTATTATTTTTACACATATGTAATATATAGTAAATTGATAATATTTTGACTTACTATTACTAATATTCAATTAAGATAGTTAACACTATTTTTATGTTGTTAACTATCATGTTCGGCATGGAATACTTAAAAAATGTAACAAAAACTTTTTTTGGGGGAATTTATTGCTGGTAATAAACGATTTAAAAATAAAACTAATCAATAAAGACCCTGTAGAAAATACAGGGGTAATGGATAACATAGTTTTTTATCAGCTCAGTAGCATATATATTTTAAGGACTTTACTAAGTTTTTTGAAAGATTTAAGAACAAGAAGAAAGTTTTTAATGCTTGAATGCTGAAAACGATAGGGTTGAAATTTAATGTTTTCGGAAAAAAGAATTGACTTCTACATTAGTTGTAACTAGAATGGTTACATAAAGATGTAATCAATTCAGTTACAACTAATGACTGCTTAAAATAAAAATATGATTTATATATTTAATTAAGAATGGTGGTACACACGTTGCCACCCGGTGTAGAAAGTTACTAACGCATTCAAAATGCATAATCCCAACTTTAGTAATTTCTAATACTGGGTAATAATGTGCAACGTTATCTTTTGTTAAAAACCTTGGTTAATCTTTCTTTGGAAATATTAGTTTTTGGGGAATATAGTAAGGTATCTCAAAAAGAACAAGGTATAAAAAGAAGTACTTATATAAACCAAAAAGTTAGCTGAGCTGGATAATAAAAATAAAGGTAGGAGATTTAAATGGAGACGAAACAAGATAACCTTATTTACGTATGGGACGCATATTGTGGATGGTGCTATGGCTTTTCAGAAAGTATTAAAGGATTTTACAAAAACCACACTGAAGTACCATTAACAGTTTTATGTGGAGGGTTATTTTTAGATAATTTACCAATGAAAAACTTCTCATATATAGAAGAGGGAAATAAAAGAATTAATCAACTTACAGGTGCAGAATTCGGTCCTTCATATCAAAAATTGGTGGAAGAAGGTACTTTTAAAATGAATTCGAAAGATGCTGCAATTGGTTTTTCAGCATTACGCTCATTAGCGCCAGACCGTTTGTTAGAATTCACTTCGGCTATGCAAAAAGCGTTTTATTTTGAGGGACAAAGTCTAAGTGATCCTGAAACATATCGTAAGATCGCAATTGAGCATGGTTTGGACCCTGAACAAGTGCTAGAGCGTTTAAACGCTCAAGAAACACTATTAGATGTCCAAAATGATTTCAATAAAGTTCGACAGCTTGGTGTTAATAGTTATCCTTCATTACTTTTACAAAAGGATAATCAAATTATTCCTATTGGTGGTGGGGTAATGACGCCAGATAAAATCGAAGCGCGTTTTAAAAGTTTATATTAATCAATCTTAAGCAACAGTATATTGCATTTAACGTTTTAAAAAAAGCTAGAAGTGGATGGACTTAAACCTTTTTATAACAGTTGGTTTCAATTTGTTCTTAAAAAGAGTCTAATTTAAATTCTACTATAAGCTAAAGTAGCAAACATGTTATCTTACACCAACTGATATTCATCTCTGGCCTATTTGATGGTGCTATCACATTTTCAGGTGAATTGGAGAGGGAGCTTTTGTCGAAACAAGATAAAAATATGTTAACTAGTTAATAACTTTAACAAAAGGAGAATAACATTCTATGTTTAAAACAATCGATACAAATCAAAAAAATGTGAAATTGACGGTTTTTAGTTCAGACGAAAAAAGTTTTATGGTCACTGCAACCTTAGTTGAGAAAGCGGGACATGCATTTTTAATAAACTCAAAATTTACTCAGTCTGATTCGAAAGAAATTGTTGAATATCTGAAAAAAAACGACTTATCTTTAGATAATATCTTTATTATTCATGGGGATCCTGATTACTACTTTGGATTAGAAAGTATTAAAGCTGCTTACCCAGAAGCTATAGCATATGCTACAGAGTCTACTGTTGAACATATTGTTCATTCTGTCTTAGGTAAATTAAAAGTTTGGAAAGACGCCCTAGGAGAAAACGCACCAAGTAACGTAGTATTACCTCAAGTGTTTAAAGAAAAAGCTATTGATTTTCAAGGGTTAACATTTGAACTAGTAGGCTTAGATCATTACAGAACTAGCTTATTTAATAAAGAGCTAAAATTATTAATTGGTGGTATTGATGTATTTAACGAAATACATGTATTCTTAGCGGATACTAGCTCAAAAGCGGCAATGGAGGCATGGATTGAAAACTTGAAAGTATTACAAGCATTACATGCTGACATAATTGTACCTAGCCATGGATCAATCGAAAAATCCCTAAATAATCAAGCACTTACTGCGACAATGGAGTATCTAAAAACTGCGGTTCAAGCTTCTGAGGAAAGTGGAACTTCAAAAGATTTTGTGGCAAAACTTGAAGCAGCATATCCAGGTTATGCAAATAAAGGTGTATTAGAATTAAGTGCAAAAGTTGTAACAAAAGAAATGCCTTGGGGCTAATGCCATGAATAAATATCAAAAACTATTACATGAAACGTATGTGTTAACTGGCGAAGGTAAATTGGACGCGTTCAAAACGTATTTAAGTGAAAATGTATCTTGGACAGAAGCTGCTGGGTTTCCATATGCAGGTACTTATATAGGTCCAGATGAAGTAGTGAAAAATGTACATGAACGCCTTGGCACGGAATGGGATAATTATAGCGCTAAAGATGAAATTTATGCATTTAATAACAATACTGTTATCGTTTATGGAAAATATAGTGGAACATATACAGCTACAGGGAAATCGTTCATAGCAGATTTTTGTCATCTTCATGAATTTGATGAGAACGATAAGGTTAAGAAGTTTATTCAAATTGTGGACAGTGCAACTGTTAATGAGGTATTGAGTTAGAGTTAATCGCTTCTTGCATACCTTGTATAAAGAGTAATGTTAGGATAAACAGGTTGTACTAACATTACCCCTCAGATCATATTTTGGGGAAGGTTTCACCTTTTTCAAACGTGTTATGGAAGATAATTTATATAATTTAGAAGAGGTAGGTATATATGAAATTAGAGAAAAATTTAATAGTAATAATTATTTCTGTGTTTATTTTAGGAATTGTGTCGACTTTGATATTTCAAGCTTCCACCGGTAATAACAAAGGTAACTCAATCAAGAGCGAGAATAGCGCTTCTGTATCAAAAGAAGTAAAAGAAAATGAAAAGAATAAAAAGATGGTAGTTGATTTCTATAATGAAGTTTTTAACAAACATAATATCGATATTATCCCTAAATATGTAGGTGAAGAGTATAAGCAACATAATCCTTTTGTTGCTGATGGACGAAAAGCCTTCATGGATTTCTTTAAGGAGGATTTTGTTAAAAATCCTAATTCCTCTGCAGAGATTAAACGTGTAGTAGCTGAAGGGGATACAGTTGCTCTTCATGTACATTCTCGTACTAATTCTCAAGATAAGGGAGTTGCTATAGTGGATTTATTTCGTATAAAGGATGGTAAGATTGTTGAACACTGGGATGTAATTCAAGAGATTCCAAGTGAAGCGGCTAATGATAATACGATGTTTTAGGTAGAATATATATCTAATAATTGTTTAATTGGTAGTGCTGTATAGAATTTAGATAAGTAAAGGAGATGTCCTAGGCATGGTACTAGGACATCTCCTTTTTGTCTTAACGAGATTTAATTTATTGTTATTTGTATTTTTTTATGTACTACTATTCGAGTACATATCATTTCAGGCGGTTTTTTTTTATACTTCTATATCTTTCCCCTCTGCTACCACTGTATCTCTCCACAACACAAGTAGTTTTCTAAATTCAGAGGTTTCAATTTTACATTGGTTATCTGGGGCACTCATAAAGAAGTTAATAGCACTGGTATAATTAGGTTCAATGTAGACTGCTGCTACGTTCCCTTCTATTTCATATTGCGGAACTGTTTGGTCAACTGCATTATCCAAAATCTGTATATACTCGTCTGCCTCATCATCTAAAATATCTTCTAAAAAATGAGAAATTATAGAAATCTCCTTTGGCAAACGTATTCTCAATCCGCCAAGTCCATCACGATAAAATTCGTATGTATATTTCATATTTTACCTCCTTGTATAAATAGGATATGCGGTTATTATCTCATTATTTTTTATAATCATTTCTACTTTAAATCCGAGAGATGTTTGTCCTGTATATCTAACTGTATCGACTTGAATCTTATTATTGTATGCTTCTTTGATAGAATCAAGTACCTGTACTCTATCCCAATCCCTAGGGGAAAATGAAGAAAGCGCGGTTTTTGCTTCACCGTCTACTTTTACTTTATATACTCCCACAGAATTTGGTGCATGGGAAGCGGTTGAAGATACCATAGAAGGATTTAAGGAACTTGGTAAATGGGGAAACGTGGGAAATACCGCGTTGCATCTTATTGATACACTTAGTACTATGTATAATGCATTGTCAGATTCATTTATTAATGATGTAATAAATGGGGAAGTTATGCTGTTACACAAATTGGGCTTGGACTCATGATCCTTACTTTGTCAAGGTAGTGAGCTATGGGGTCCCAACAAACGGTACAATCGTTGCTTAATAAACGGTTAATTGCAAAGTACAGGTTGTGAGGATTGCCAAAAAGGTGCGGTAAAGCTAACAGAGAACAGACTTAATGTGTTACGGGCGTTAGGGTAATACGAGGATATTGATTATATATGGGGGTAAATAAGTTGAAAAGCATTGAAGTTCTAAATACATACATTGAAGGGTTTTCTGATGCTCTCCCTACGTGGTTAAAGCATCTAATCGAGGCAGAGGAGATACATCAAAACTATGAGAATGTACAGGTACTTGGTGCATTAAAAACAGATGTGGTGTTGTACTATGTACACCGTACGCTGCAAGTGTTAGAGGGATTGTCTTTAGATGAAGAAGCGTATCGCATTATTGAACAAGTATTAACGTATAGTGAGCTTGCAAAGGTAGGCTCTCTAAAACAGCGGGAGCAATGGAAGAAAAACGGGATTAACCTATTGGTACATAACGAAGGTTCTGCGGATATCTTTAGTGATATTCAGTTTATCGAACGTATAGAAACAAACTTAAATTCTACTGAGTATTTGTTTGTTCGAGATTTAATTAGAACACATGGATTAATCGGGCAGTATATCCGCGGGGAGGCTCGTTTAGATTCTCATGTTGATTTGATTAACACATATAAAGAAGAATACGGAGAAGTTAGGTTAAAGGAGATTCTATACTATCTTAACCAATGTATTATTGAGGGCGTATCAAAATCCTTGTGGAGTGAAGTAAAGAACGATGTGAAGATTACAATTGATGGGCTATTTGATGGCTATGTGGAGCCATTTACTTCTCGCATACATAGACTCACACCAAAACATAAGGAGTCAGCATTTGAAAAAGATATAATTATGGGGAGCGAGAAGAGTGGCGTTCAAACCTTCTTATCTGATAAGGATTTATGGTATGTAGAACCGTCTATGCATGCTCTTAGCTTCGAGGATATCTGGACAGTTTTTATTATGTTAAAGAACAAAATAGGCACTGGAAAGGTTCAGCATATCCATTTCGAGAAATTGATGCAGCAGTTGCACTATGATTTCAAAGGCGAGAAGAAGGACAACTTGTATCGTAAACGGGTTATTGAGAAGTGTCTACGGGAGTACCGTGAGAACGAGAAGCCGGATACAACGCATGTTTCCTTTGAGGTTAAAGTCGATGAAGATATGAAGACTGCGTATGTGTCGTTTCAGTTTTCTGCTGTAGGTGAGGCGTTAATTACCTTCTGTGTAGAGGCGGAAAAGGTAGATATGATGCATGCTCGGGCAAACGTGCTGCTGTTTGATTTCTTCGGGTTACGTAAGGACGCGTATGATAGATTCCATAACGAAGAAGTGTATCTGGAGCATATGAATAGTTCGGCGGATGATAAACGAATTATTCTTGATTATATAAAGGGAGATACGGTTGTAGATGTTGGAGCCGGTGGTGGTGTCATGCTAGACATGATCGAAGAAGAGACCGAGTATAAACGAATCTACGGTATCGATATTTCTGAAAACGTGATTGAAACGTTGAAAAAGAAGAAGCAGACCGAGGGTCGTTCTTGGGACGTCATTAAAGGGGATGCAATCAACTTAAGCAGCTCGTTTGATAAAGAATCGGTTGATACGATTGTATATTCTTCTATCCTTCATGAACTATTCTCTTATATCGAGTATGAAGGTAAGAAATTCAATCATGAAGTAATTAAAAAGGGGCTGCAGAGTGCCTACGAGGTGTTAAAGCAGGGAGGTCGTATTATCATTCGTGATGGCATCATGACCGAAGATAAAAAGTTAATGCGTGTGATTCGTTTTAAAGATGCCGGCGGAATGAAGTTCTTAGAGCAGTATGTCCATGAATTTAAGGGTCGTATAATCCAATATGAGGTACTTGCAGACAATACAGTCAAAATGCCCGTTAACGATGCGATGGAGTTCTTATATACGTATACCTGGGGCGAGGATTCCTTCGTTCATGAGGTACAGGAGCAGTTTGGAATATTTACGCCAAACGACTATAAGGATTTCGTAAAGGGTATCTTTGGGGATAAAGTAAACATTGTTCAAGCTATGAACTATTTGCAGGATGGATATACTAGTCATCTTAGCGAGAAAATTGAGTTTAAAGATGAGTCTGGGAATGCAGTTGCGCTACCGGATAGTACGTTCTTTATGGTTTTAGAAAAGGTGAAGTAATGGGTATTGGTACAAATAAAGTATAAAGGAGTAAAGGGCAATGGAAATCTTAGAAATGCAATAAACAAAGGAAGATAGAACATCTTTAAAATCTAGGGTTGTCGAGCGCTGATGATGCGCTTTGTTTATTCATTTTAAAAACTCCTAATATTAAATTATATAAGACAGAAGAATCGCTGGGAAGCAGTAAATAAGGAAGAATTGTATAAAAATGAGGTTTGATTTGAAAACGGATTTCCAAATCGGTTTATATTGTGTTTTGATGAAGGAATTAATACAATAGTTCTTATTTATTATAAAAACGCATGTAAAGATGGATACAGGCTTTACATGCGTTTTTAGGGTTTTTAGGGAAAATAAAAGGGTACTCATTATTTATGGCATAAATTCTTTCTCTACTAGCTGGCACATTGCTTCATTTTGATTCTTCAGCCTATTTTCATGCCAATAATTTTCTATTTGTTCCACTTGTTCTTTTGTAAATGTAAATGAATTTTCATATAAGGAAAAAGCTTGTTACAATAGTAAAGAATAACTTGGGTACAATTGATAATGAAATGGGGAAAGATGCTAGATGAAAGCAACCGGAGTGACCCTCAAACCACGCAAAAACTTCTGTAGTGTAAAAACCATCATTTCGTTTGATAACTTAAACTTTGTATCTTTTACTTGTAGAAACAATCTCTTTAATGATTTTTTTCAATGTCTATCTCCCTCTACCTTTTATCCAGAGTGTACTACATCAAGAATATAGATGATGAATGGTATTTTGATTGCATAAGGCATTCATATTAAGTTTACATAACACATCAATATCAGTATCAATATATCTAGAAACAAAAAAAATTCTTTGTATGTTGGCTGTTAAATACGGTCTTTTCCAAAACCAATCATGATTTCACCTTCATGGTAAAATTCTATAACAAAATTATTTGGACAAAAAAGATAAGTGTCGCTACCAACCGCCGTTACATCGTCAATATTATGTAATATATCGTTTAAATTTGCATAGAGAACAGGAGTAGGTCCAGTACTCCATAGGATATAGACTTTACTTTCCAATGGGATAAGATGAGATATTTGATCCATGGAGTCAATGGCATGTTTAAGGGAAACCTTATTCCAACTGATTCGTCCCCACCATTCAAAAGGGTAAGAGTCATTTAATAATTTGTATATTTCTGATCCTCTTTCAGGAGATAATTCTTTAGTTTCAGCACCTAACACGCAGACGCATTCATCATATAAAGCACCATGAGTAGGTTTATGCTTTTTTCTATTTGCTTCAAGAAGTTTTAAGAGTCTTTGAGACCTGTTGTTTTTATTCATCATCCAGCCCACCATAAGGTAAATGAAAATACATACTAAAATCTTTATAAATAGATGAAAACCTTTTTATTTCTTGACTAATATCTTCTAGATTCCCATATATATTATCTGCGGCTAAATTAATTTCTTCATTAAAATTATACAGCTGTTCATCTACATAATCGAATCCCTCACAGCAATTATAATGTACCAAATTAGATATAAATGGTTGTATTCTCAATACATTTTCTTCATTTATAGTAAATTTATCCCATAACAGTCCCAGTATAATTTTTACGGGTAATTTTTTATCATACGTTCCTTTTATGTTTTTTAATTTAGATACAATATCAACTAACTTATCGTTACTGGATAAAGAAACTTCTATAATTTCATTAGAAGGACTATCTAATGTTTCAATTGTATAATCAGCCCACTCAATTACTTCAGTTTTTGAATATAAACCAATTTGTAACCCTATCCTAAAAACCTCAGCTATTATTTTTATATTAACCATATATATAACTCCCTAGATTTTTAGATAATTATACATCACATAAAACTAAACCTCAAAAAAGGTATTGATATTCGGGTTAAAGCCAAAAAACAAGATAGAAATTAACATGGAGAATAAATTATACTTTAAATTGAATAAGGGGAATATTTGTTAAATAAAATAGAATAATTTATAATTTCAGGGGCAGGTAATAAGGGAGAGAAAATGGGATATCTAGTAGAGGAGGGTGTTATATGTATAACTGTAATCAATGTGGAACAGAAATGATTATGCAATTACAAGACAGATATAGAGAATTTTGCCCAAGATGTGAAGGTCTTAGACCAAGTAGCTTAGTATACTATAATTTATATGAATTACTAGATTATATGGAAGCAAACAATTATATGAATAAAGAAAATATGCTACATAACTTTTTAAAATGGGAGTTTGAGTTAACGGATGGAAATCTGTTTAAGTTATATTTAAACTTAGATAGATATGATCGACCTGATGATGAGGACCTTATAAAACAATTAGAGGTTTATATGAAGGGGATTCGATTAAAATTAAATGTTAAATATGAGGATGACTATATCTGGATTAGGGTTAATTAGAAGAGATTCTATATGTGATGAGTTTTATATGAAAAAATAGTAAGGGATAGAGAGGAGATTAATAGTAATGAAAGATTTACAAGAGGCAGTAATAAAATTTCGAGATGAGAGAAATTGGGGTCAGTTTCATAATGCTAAGGATTTAGCCATTTCATTAAACTTAGAAGCATCAGAATTGCTTGAGGTTTTTCAATGGAAGTCAAGTGAAGAAGCGACAGAAACAAAAATGCTAGAAATGAAGGAAGAAATAGCTGATGTAATGATTTATTTGCTTATGTTAAGTGATAAATTAAATATTGATTTAGAAGAGGCAGTTCATGCTAAATTACGCAGGAATGCAGAGAAATATCCAGTAGAAAAGGCTTATGGAACTAATAAAAAATATGATGAACTATAGAAATGAAAAATAAGAATTCGGGTTGGATGATTATATACATAACTCAATTTCTATGAATCAGAGTTTTCACCTGATAATGGAAGGCAAAACATTAACACTTATTCCAATCAAGTGGTTGAAGATACTGCGAAATTAGGGAATGGAAATAGAATTGATGTGATAAAGAGGGGACTTTTTTATTATATAAACCAATTTACAGAAAAGACGTTAGTTATAGCCGTATGTCTAATTAATAAATATATGTATGTAAAACTTGATAAAATAAAGTTGTTAAAAATATTTTCATTCAAACTCAATTAGGATATGAAAAACAAAACCCTATTAAATCATTTTGGATGTTGATTTAATAGGGTTTTGTTGGAGTTGATATGTTTTTTTGTATTTGGTTAACACAAATAAACCAAATTTTATACTTGACTTGGATAGGGGGACATTATAATATGAGTGTACAAGGTCCGCTTGTAGATGTTTGAAAACTTGAAAAAAACAAGTTTAAATTCCATTCGTTCCTTTATACCAACTGTTTTGATATATTGGCGTATACGGAGTTGGTATAACAAATAAAAATTTGGAGGTAATACATAATGCAATTATATCAAAATGGAGAAGTAGGAAGCAAGAAGAATGGTGTAATTTTACAGCCAACAGGTGGTATGAAAAATGTGAAGCGTACAATACTTCAGTCAGTTTGCCTAGACGATTTAATGGAGGTATTAACTGAAGAGCAGTATAAGGATTTAGAAAATGCCTTCGGCTCACAACGTTTTTTAGTATGGGGTGTAAATGATACCAATATTACAAATAAGCGGTATCATTTGATTGAAAAAGGATTTGATGTGTGGTTTTACAGAAAATGGCGTTACTTTTTAAAAGCAAAAGTAGTATGTGGGTTCCATAATTCAAAGGTGGCCAATATATTATGGCCGCCAGCAAAAAATGGTCGAAACTTTAATAATTTATATTTTTGTGCATCTGATTCGTTAAAGGAAATAAATCTTTCTACCCCAGAGGTTAATGAGATATTATGGGGAAAGGCGAAAAAAGTTGCTTTAAGAGGTATGAATGTTTGTGTTGATGGAACAGCGATAGATTTAATGAAATTAATGTAAACATAATGGTGGTCAAAAGAGTAATCTTCTGGTCACCGTTACCTTTATTTGGTGAAGGAGAAATTGGAATGAAACAAGTAATGACAGGCTTACATTATTTAATGAATGTTAAAGGTCAAAAGAATAAGGATGTTGCGGAGATTCTTGGTATTTCAATCCAGGCGGTTTCGTTATGGATGAAGAAAGGTACGATTCCAAAAAAACATTTAGAAAGACTTGCAAATCATTATAAGGTATCACAGGAGTACTTAGTGAATCCATTAACAGCAGATACGATTAGTGTTATTAAGAAGGATGCAACGCCAGTGATGGAGATTACCCATAATGGACTTGCTACTTATGGAGATTTCAATGTTGTACTGCAACCAACAAGCGATAAAGTGGCACGAACTAATTTTAAAAATACGATTCGTCAGTTACGTGATGTTGAAGAATTTGCGGAATATGTGAAGGCAGAAGAGTTTGCAGATTTACAGGCAATTTTTCCTGAGAGGAAGTGCGCTGTTTGGGGTGTGAAGTCGGGTGCAAATGATGCAACGAAAAAGCAGTATGATAAGTTAGAACTTGGTGATTTTGTGCTTTTTTATCAAGATAAGCATTTTTATAATCGTGCCATCGTTGCGTATAAGTTGCATTCTCCTAGGTTAAGTGAACATTTATGGGGAGATCCAATTTTCGAGCACGTTTACATACTACAAGATATCCATCCATATAACTTGTCAGTTGTACGATTTAATGAGGTTGTATATGGAAAATCGGAGGATTTCCCAGTGATGGGTTTCCGTGTATTAAGTCGTGAACAGAGCTTGCAGGTTATTGATGCATTTGATCTTGAAGGTGAGTATATAGACTCGCATGCTGCTATTGTGGAAGTATCTAGTGAGAAGCGCTCACGTAAAGAGATTTTAAAAGCAATGTTAGCACTAGAGAATAATAAGGAGCTTAACCGTGATACGAAGCGTAAGTATCGTGTTGAACAAAGTTTGCTAAGGGAATTTTTATTCAATGGTGAGAAAGCGGTGGTATGCGGTTGCTGCCAAACAAAATTATCACCAGATTTTATTGCAACGGCGCATATAAAAAAGCGTTCGCACTGTTCAAATGAGGAAAAACTAGATGTCAATGTGGTTATGCCACTTTGTTATTTAGGGTGTGATATGTTGTTTGAAAAAGGGCTCCTTGTAGTGGATTCTTCTGGTTATTTTAGGCGTACGGATATGATGGATAATGCTGTTCCTTATGAGGGACGTGTAGGTGCATTACTTGGAGAGTATGATAACAAGTCTTGTCTATATTGGAAGGAAGAAACGGCACCTTATTTTGAGTGGCATTATAATCATCATGTAATGAAGTGAGAAGGTTATGGTATTTACATTTTACTTACTCAAAAAGTAGAAAGTAAAATAAACGTTCATCAGAAATCAGATTTCAGCATTGTTGCAGGAATATAAAAGCTTTTTTACATTTAGTTGTTAATAACCCAAACGATTTTATAATGTAGTTAAAAATTGAGATTTACAATTGCCTACGTATCGAAAGTACAATAGGAATTAGAGGAACGAACCGCGTACTTAGATTACAACTTAGACAAAAAATTAATATTAGTTTAAAATTCCAATATTAATTGTAGAGATGGTCGTGGAATAATTGGATTTTCAAGCTGAATTTATTAAAAAAGCAATAGATTTTTAGGAGAGGATTTAGACGAGAAAATCATCACGGATGGACATAGTAAGCTCATTTCTGATTATGTACTGTTAATGGAAAAAGGGATAGGAACTGTAAAGAATCATAATTTTAAAATCGGTCCGGGTCATATATACTCGCGTATAAACATAGATGGTATTGAATCTTATACAAAGGTTAATAACGAGAACAATACAATTGAGGTTACAAAAATTATTAATGGCGAAGTTACTTTCCTGGATACAATTGTTGTACAAAATGGAGAGTTATTTGCTCTAGGTCGTAATGAAAAATTTACAACAGTAATCTTAGAAGATTACCTACGTGAAACATTTGGTGAAAAGCTAGGTTTATAAGGTTAGTGTTTATGTGTGTTGAAAGCATTCCTTAGGGAGTGCTTTTTAAATGTAAAGAACTGTAACGGAATATTAATATTTTTATAATTGGATTTAGAGATGTTTGTAACATTTCTTACTGTATGATTAAATATAGGAGGTGATTACATGTCTAAAATCGAGATGTTATTAAATGCACTTGCGATATTGTTAGAGCAACCTGCTATTTTTATTATGGTGGGGTTTATACTATTTGGAGCTGTAAAACTAATATTCACTAAATTAAAGTACCTATATTAATAGGTGCTTTTTATTATATAAAAATAGCATGGTGGTGTAGAGTAAATGATTACTGAAATCAGAAAAATAATATCAGGTACGGAGTATTGGAATTCAAAAGAAAAGCGAAGTCTATTTGTTCCTACTGGTGAAGAACCGGGATTCGAAGTAACTGTTAATCCTGAAAGTATGGTCTTGGGCATGGACTTATCAAGTAAGCCTGATAAGACGGTAGTGGTAGAACCTTTTAATGGTATGACAGTGAAACAGTTACGTGAGTATGCTGATGAGTTAGATATTGAGATTCCAACCAATGTTAACAAGAAAGAAGACATAATTGACTTACTATCATGAAGTACTGTGACTTTAATTGCTGACGTAACAAGATAAGTAAGGTGCGTTACTGTGAAGACATAAGCGCAACAAACCAAGGAGAAGAAAGATAAGAAGAATATCTATCATCATAATAACAAACTATTCTATCGTACTGATGCATGGAAGTATGTTAGGTCAAAGGAAAGGTATACGAAAGAGAGGATGGCTGTTGTCAATGATGTGGAAGGCTCGTTTTTGGTAGGAGTGCTGATGTTCATCATGTAATACCAATTAAAGAAGATGAAACACTTAAATTAGAAGAGAATAACTTGAGATTACTTTGTCCAGTTTGTCATACAATCAAAGAAAATGAAAGCAAACCGAAAAAAAGTTTTTCCAAGTTATTTTGGATAAGCCCCCCTATCAAAAAATAAAATTTCTCCTCTGAGGAGGATAGGTAGCGTAGGGGCATTTCTATCGTTAGACAACATTTTTTAAAAATAAAGGGGGGGGGGAAATGTCTACGAAAAAAGAGCGTCAAAAGGTTGTTGCCGAAAAAACAGAAGTTGAAAAAAATCAAATATTAAAAATCATGCGTGACGCAGATATTTACACTCTTACTTTAGATCCATTAATTGAATCCTTCACAGACATTTTTGAATCTATCAAACTATGTACATTGAATGGAAAGAAATGGGACTGCCAGCTGCGCAGCGGCATAAAAATAAAGTTGATGCTACAAATAATTCATAGCATCCATTGGCTTAGCAAGTAGAAACTTGGTCTGATAAGAAAATTAAGGTATTAGATTTGTTAGGACTCACTAATAAATCTAAGCTAGGTAAGATTGGCACCGGTGTTACTTCTGTCACAAAAGATGAAGAGCTACAGAAACCAATAGCTAAAGTTAGTGAATTGGATAAATACCGTGCAAAGTGGAGAGCTAAAATTAAATATGAACATAATAATATATTTTGATATAATTAATTATCAAAATATTGGAGGTTAGATTATGTGGCATGATATTTTTTTTGACAAAACCGGTGTTTTTCAATGGGCAAGTATAGCGGCTATTGCTTCTTTACTAGCATTTATTTCATCTCTTGTTTCTCTTGCTGTTACATCAATGCAAGCGAAGAAAAACAGAAAATCTACTACACTAGTAAATTTAAGGCTACAAGAGCTAAAGGATTTAAGAGAGGAAGGAGCGGCTTTACTATCATTAATAAATGCTTTTCTAAATAAGAGAAATGTGAAATTAAATCCAAATAATAAGATGATTTCAAAGACAGATCCTCTAATTAATAAATTGGATATGCATCTGAATAAATTATCTTCCAAATTATATCTACATACATCACAGAGTTTGAATTTAGCATCTGAAATAGCATTAAATCAATTATTAGTATTTAATTTAAAAGATATCAACGAATTAGTTGAGATAAAGATAAATATAGATGAGGCCCTTGATACATATTCAAGAACTGAATATGAAGAAATCGAAAAGAATTTATAATAAAAAGGATAGTTCAAATTGCTATCCTTTTTATTATGCCTTAGAGGTGGTGTTTATGTAATTGAACGTGGTTTTGTTACTTTTGTGATGGCAAGATGATAAACCAAGACCAAGTTATGGATTATATTGTGGAATGCTTAAATTAGTATGATGTACAACAAATAAACTATGATCCAGCAATGTCACAGAAGTTAATTGAAAAAACAGGAAAATATTGATTTAAAATGTATCTCTGTAAATCAGTTTCTAAATGTTGTGAATGCGATGATGGAAGATTCAGAAATACTAATTTATGAAAAACGTATAATGACCGATAATCCTTTGTTTATTGTGCTCTTAATGTTGTAGTTGTAACAAATATCAATGGGATGAAAGCCCCAAGTAAGCCACAGTCCAAAAAAAGATTGATGAATTTGTTGCTTTTTTATGTGCTCATAAAGAAACGATGATGGTTATGGATAGCATAAATGAAGAAGGCATGGATGAATTACTTGATGAAATTTATAGATAGAAAAATAGTTTTATATTTCATTAGTTATATTAAAATATAAATATTAACTAATGAGGAAGTGTTTTTATGAAAGAATTTATGCCTCTTTTTGCTTCTATTGCCACAGGGATTGCTACATTAACAGCAGTCTGGTTGACTCAGAAAGGAAATAAGAAAGTTCAAAAAGATTTATTAGAATTACAAATAAAACGAGATGAAATGAAAGAAAAAAGAAATGATTTAAAAGAAACTTTAGAAATTTATAATCGTATCCTTAAGGTTAATGGAGAAAATACCGTAATAATTGATAATGGTGGAGCACCTGAAGAATTTGATTTTAATGTATATCAAAAAGAAGTTCGACCTATTCTTTATGAAAAGTACCATTTGTTACATGATGAAGTCGCAATGCTGGTGGCTGGTATAGACGAAGCTATAAGAAGATGCGAATTCTTTGAAGAGACTGAAAGAAGTGATCATGTGGAACTTTGTGAAAAATACTATAGGTTAATCCGTACCATAAAGAAGAATATTTTCAATTTCCGTAAGGAAGGACGGTAGTTAAAGGCAGTGAGAAATTTGGTTTAAGTGATAGGTTTTCAAATTTTTTTATTTAGACAAGCTGAAAAGCGCGTTTTTCTTGATGAGGTTTTAGGAAAGAGCATTCGTTGCTGCGGTGTGAATGTTACGGATTCAAACATTATACAATCTAGTGATATTTACGAATTGCTACAATTTGTAATAGTCGGTTTAAAAAGGCTAAAAAATTAAAAATACAATATCCTTTTGAAGATGGCTTTGAGAAGAATGCCGTTTTTAAAATTAAGCCGAAAAGGAAAGTGGATATAAATTCTTTAATTGGAAATACTGCTGATTTTGATTTGATATTAGAGGTTGATAATAGTTATGTGGATAATATGAAAATTAATGAGAAAATTGAGACGTTTCGTTTAGAAGAAGTATATCAATCTCACAAGGGTTTTGTGCAAGAATTCTTATTTAAAAATAAGGCACCTCCTAAAGCGTATAAAAAGATGATTGAAGAGCTATTAAAAGTTGAATTAACTGATGAAGAGTATAATCTCTTTTTATATGGTTTCTCTGGTAATGAGAAAGAATTATTAAATAAACCTTTATCTAAATTAAAATTTGATATACTAGATGTATTTTTAAAAATTTTTATCAAAGTATTATAATGTTTTTTTAAAAGCTCTTTGAGAATAAAAAATAATATGGTCACTTAAATATTGTTTCAGTAATTACATTGCTATAGAAGGAATTAGAATAAGGAGTAAATCAACTAAATATAACTAAAGAAGACATTGATCTTAATATGATACAATAAAATCAAATGCACTTTGTATTTTTTTACATTTGTACGTTACAAAAAAATTTTAGGAAGGAAGAGGGATTTGAAAAAAATCCAATTAACTGATAAAAGTTTTTTGAAATGTAATACGATAGATTTTAATTTGTTTAATGAGGAAATGTCAATAATTAATGAATTAATTACTGGAATAAAAAAAAGAGAGAATTATTTAGTGTGTACCCCTAATGAAAAAATGTTTTTTTCATTATTATTACAAACATTATATAAAGAAGAAACTATTAATTTTAAGCACAACAAGCAGCCAGAAAAAAGGCTTGAAGTACTAATAATTACTAATAAAAATAATATGAAAGAATTTTTTTTAAACTGCACAGTCAATACTAATGAACTGTTTCTGTTATGTAATAGACTGCATCATTATTTTGGCTTTTGTAATATTGATGATCCGTA
>NZ_JAEHBO010000009.1:0-130279 GCF_016483575.1 Bacillus cereus group sp. N12 | reverse complement strand
GACGCTGATGCACGTAATAAAGCAATTCTTTCACTTCATTTTGCATCGCTTGTTCTTCCGCAAGCACACTATATGATGAAATAATATGAAGTAGTTGATCACGCTCTGCTTCATATTTTTTCGTTTGCTTCTCTTTCTCTTCATTCCCCTGCTTTGCACCATTTATCATGTTTACTAAAAGCTGATCTGCCCCTTTCAACGCACCATATAGAGCATGCACAGAAACAAGCATTAAATCTCTCATCATAAAGGACGTAAATGATTCCTCAAACTTAGTAATTCCAGAGTTTTGTAAAATACCATACTTCTCTTTTTTAACATTCTTTCCTTGTTTCTCTTCAAGCGCACATAAACTTGAAATTGCAAATAAACGCGGATTTCTAATACCGTATTGCAGTAGCTGATCTGCGATATAACCTTTTACCATTTCAAGTTCTTCTTCAGACTCTGCTAAATCCGCCGCATTAATTAAGAAGAACATTTTATCAAGAGCAAAAGTATCCTTTACACGACCAAGCTGAATTAAAAATTCACGATCAGCACGAGAGAATACATGGTTATAATATGTTACAAATAAAATAGCATCTGCGTTTTTAATATACTGGAATGCAACATCAGTATGGCGAGCATTAATAGAATCCGCTCCAGGTGTGTCTACAAGCGCTACTCCCTGCCTTGTTAAAGCACAATCATAATAAAGCTCCATATACTCAACGAAGCATGATTTTTCTTCATTCGCTACATAATCAGAGAACTCTTCTAATGTGACTTGTACTTGTTCTCCTAAATAAGTAGAAACTGCATCATACCCTTTTTGTACCGCTCGTAAAAAGCTAAATGTTGTTTTTTGCTTCCCAGTCGGTGAAGGATATTTCATAACTTTATCAATTTGTGCTAACGCCTCATCTAACGTAGTAATCTCATAATGAAACAGCTTATAAACAGCTTTCATATCTTCTAATAGAGCTTGCTTTGATTTGAATTGAACCAATACTGTTCCGTGTGGTTTTTCCTCTGTAACCGGCAAAATTTGATTAATCGTTGCCGTCGTCGGATTTGGTGATACAGGAAGTACCTTCTCACCAAGTAAGGCATTGGCAAATGATGATTTCCCAGCACTAAAAGCTCCGAATAACGCTACTGTAAATTGTTTCGTTTCCACACGACGCCTTTTTTCTATCACCTCTTGCTGTACATGTTTCAGCGCTGGCAATGGCTCTAATATCATTTCAGCTTTCTTCACTTTCTCTAATATACGCTGAATATTTAAAGCTGCCGTTCCTTTTATCTCTTCTTCATGAGCCGCTACATTATCATTTACAATTTCCTGCTCTTGTAGTGTGAATTTCTCACTAACAATTTGTTTTTCACGTTGCAATATCTCCTCTATTTGCAATCCATCTGGTGTAGCAACACGCTCGTGCCAAACATTTTGTAAATAACTTTCATATGTCTCTAAATTGTTACTGTATTGTAATTCCGTCTCTTTTGCCGTTTGCAACATCGTATATTTTTCAATCTCTTCTTCCATACGAGCAACTGCTTCCTTCACTTTTTGCTTTAAAACGACTGCACTTTTATCAAAAATTTGCTGTGCTTTTGTAAAATAACGTTTCTTCAGTTCATTCGCTACATCCGCTGTATAAAGAAGTAAGTAATCACCTGTGAAACCTGCACCTTGTTTAATGACTTCAGCTAACATTTCTGGTCCAAAAGCAATTTCTAAAGCATATATGTCTTTCCCAATTTCCTCCGTGAACAATCCTTCTTCTTTTAAGAAGGCTACAATAAATTCTTTCACATGAAAATCAAGTTGCGTTTCAACAGTCTTTTGAAGGGCAGAATAAAACGCCTCTACACGTCTTTGTTTTTCTTGCTCCGTCTTTCCTTTCGCAAATAGCAAACCAACTTTAAACTTTGTTAATTTCGTTTCTAAATATGCATTTGCCAATTCTCTCATTTCAAATGGCATTAAATACGCGTTATCTAATATAGCTTGTAAACCTTTTATAAATTCGTTTCTCACATGAGATTCTTTACTAGCCTCGCGATGTTTAGTTTCCGTTAGCTCTTCTTTCTTTTCAACTATTTCTGAAATCGAAAGCGGTGATGCTAACTCTTCCTCATATGTCAAAAGAGCTTTTTCATTTTCAGAAACAATAAACGAGAAATGTTCTCCCATTAAATATTCTGTTTCTCGCTCCATTCCCTCTCTTACATACTGCTCTTTTTCTTTCATAATAGAAGTAATTAATGTTTCTAAACTTCCAATTTCATTATGTTGATGGTTCATCATTCGTAATGACGTATAATAAACTCCATCTACTTCAATATCCCAGTTAGAGAACGATTGTTTCACACTATCTTTATAATCCTCAAATGATAATTCATTTTCTTTATGTTTATCTATTTGATTTACAACGAGATAAACCGTTTTATTACGTTGTTTCAATTCTTTAACAAATTGCAAATTCACTTCCGATTGGACGTGATTATAATCCATCATATAAAAAATTACGTCTGCTAGATGAAGTGTCGATTCTGTCGCTAGTTGATGGGCATCATCTGTCGAATCAATTCCTGGTGTATCAACTAACATAACTCCCTCAGGAATTGGCGCATCATTTCGATAAATATGAACACCAATTACCTCATCGCCATCTTTACAAATCTGTTTTAATTCTTCTGCTGAATATGCACCGTCATATTCGTACTGTTCTCCAGATTTGACCGTTACAACAACACGATCTAATCCCTTTTCAATTTTGACGACGTTAGCGCTTGTCGGAATCGGACTTGTTGGTAACAACTGCGCTTTATATAGATGATTCATCATCGTTGATTTCCCTGCCGAAAAGTGGCCGCAGAATGCTATCATAAGCTGCTCTTGTTTATATTTTTGAATCACTTCAAACAACTTTAAGCTATTCTCTGCATCGCCGTGTTTTTGCCACTCTTCATAAAAACAAACAAGTTTTTTCATACCGTTTGTCTGTACTATGTTTGTCATCCCCTTGTTCCCCTTTATCCAAGATGTATATACTTTTTCCCGCTATTTGCGAGCTCTTAATCAGTGAGAGATGCATCTCCCCATTGATTACAGTTTCACTTTACTATCATACTAAATTTTCAGCATATTCTCATTAAAAATAAAAAATCCCTTTCATTCTTTTTACAAATGAAAGGGATTTTATGTCATTTTATTCATTTTGCTGTTCCTACTCCATTTAAAACATATTTCGCAATAACTGCATATACAGCGACTGTACCTGCTACTAATGCATATACCATACTCGCGCACCAACCTTTTTTTGATAATGATTATCACTTTTGAATACATTTTATCATTAAAGAGAATCATTATCAACAAATTTCTAAAAAAGAAAGCTCCTTCGGGAAAAGGAGCTTTACTGCCTGTTTTAAAGAAGTTTAAAACTTGCTGTGCACTCTTATTATATCTCATAATACACATCTTAACAGTTTTAAAAATTGGAAATCCCCTCTATCCCCTCCCCCTTACATTTTGTATAATAAAAGGGAATTACTTATTAAGGAGGAAAATAATGACACAAAATCTCACGCAAGGCGAGAGGATACACTCAATTGATATCATTAGGGGAATAGCTGTACTAGGTATTTTTCTTGTTAACTGGCCTATTATTGCTGGAATTGACTCACGTGATCTTTCAGGAGTTTATGAGGGACTAGATAGTTATATCCGTCTAATTTACGATATGTTTATTCAAACAAAGTTTTATACTATCTTTTCGTTTTTATTCGGACTAGGCTTTTATATTTTTATGACTCGTGCTGAAGCGAAAACAGATCGACCAAAAACTTTATTTGTTCGTCGCTTACTTATTTTATTATTATTTGGTTTCTTACATTATGTGCTTTTATGGGACGGAGACATTTTACATACTTATGCAATCGCTGGATTTTTCTTATTTTTATTTTATAAGAGAGAACCTCGTACCATTTTAATATGGGCAATTGCTTTATTAAGTATTTTTCAATTTCTTATACTAATTGCTAGTATTAGTGTTGCCTTAATGTCAAAGGCTGAACTTGGATTCTCCTTACCAGTCATGCCACTTGAAGACTGGGTGTCACAAATACAAAATCGTTTCCATGCATTTTATGCTGATGGAATAGTATTAAATATTACAATGCTCCCAGAAACAGTTGGGCTATTTTTACTTGGTTTATACGCCGGTAAAAAGGATATTTTCCGCCGCACGAAAGAGTTAGATACAAAACTTAAAAAATGGCAAATTATTACGTTCATTTTAACATTACCAATGTGGTTCTTCATGGTTCGTTACTTCTTATCAAAACCATTTTATGAACCAATTTATATGCAGGCCTTTACAATGTTCAGTGGAAAAACATTATTCATCTTCTACATTTTCACGCTAATGCGTTTATTACAAAAAGAAAAATGGCAAACATTATTACACCCATTCCAATACGTTGGACGAATGGCGTTAACAAATTACATCTCACATACAATTGTTACATTACTTGTATTCGGACTATTGTTCAAAAACGATTATCTTGCTCCATTATGGGTAGGACCTCTATTTTGCATCAGTTTTTATACGTTACAAATCTTTATTAGCCGCTGGTGGCTTTCACATTATCAATACGGGCCACTTGAGTACATTTGGCGGCTTGGTACGTATGGGAAAATGATGCCACTTAAAAAGAAAAGCAAGGTCTCATAATGAGACCTTGCTTTTCTATGCTTCTCTTACTGCATTTTGCATCGAAACTGGCTCTTCTTTTACTTTCCCTTTTCGCTGCGGCACCATATTAAATACAATATTTAAAAGTACTGCTGATGCACTTCCTAGCACAATTCCGTTATCTGTTAAAATACGAATATTTTCTGGAAGTTGTGAGAATAATGTAGGAACGACTGTAACCCCAAGCCCAATTCCGACAGAGCATGCAACAATTAATAAGTTTTCTTGCTTTCCAAAATCAACGCTACTTAACATTTTAATACCATATGCCATAACCATACCGAACATCGCTAACATCGCACCACCAAGTACTGATTTCGGAATGATTGTTGTAATAGCTGCGATTTTTGGAATGAACCCAAGAACGATTAACATACCACCACAAGTATAAATAATAACGCGATTTCTTACTCCTGTTAATTGAACAAGTCCTACGTTTTGAGAGTAAGTTGTATATGGAAATGCGTTAAAAATACCACCTAACACCATCGCTAACCCTTCTGCGCGATAGCCTTTTGTTAATTCTTTTTCACCGATCTTTTTATTACAAATATCAGATAACGCAAAGTATACACCTGTTGCTTCTACAATCCCTACACAAGCAACGAGAATCATCGTAATAATTGGCGTTAATTCAAATGTCGGTGTACCGAAGTAAAACGGCTGAATACCGTGGAACCAATCTGCTTCTCCAACAGCTTGCAAGCTTACTTTCCCCATAAACGCTGCAACGATTGTACCGACCAAAAGACCTAATAAAATAGAAATAGAACGGATAAATCCATCAAAGAAACGATACATAATGATGATAAATAATAATACGCCAAATGCTAACGCTAAGTTTTCAAGACTTCCGAAATCTTTGCTTCCTACTCCGCCAGCCATATCATTAATCGCTGCTGGAACAAGTGTAACTCCAATTACAGTAACAACAGACCCTGTTACGACAGGGGGAAATAATTTTACAAGCTTTCCAAATAATTTCGCAAAAATAACAACAAACAAACCGGCAACAATAATTGCTCCATAAATAGAAGACACGCCGTATTGTTTCCCAATTGCAATCATCGGCCCAACCGCTGTAAATGTACAACCTAGTACAACTGGAAGTCCAATACCGAAAAAGCGATTTGATAATGCTTGTAAAATTGTTGCAACGCCGCACATTAATAAATCAATTGAGACTAAATATGTTAACTCTTTTTGATTTAAGCCAAGTCCGCCTCCCACAATAAGTGGAACGATAATTGCACCGGCATACATAGTAAGCATATGCTGCATACCTAGCGATGCGATTTTAAATGGATGTTGCTTCATCGCTTATTTCACCTCCGCAGTTTCTTGCTGTACAAATGTAACTGTACCGTTATCAAGTGATGCAATTTCTGCTAGTGACTCAACACGAACTCCTTGTTCACGAAGCTTCTTTCCTCCATCTTGAAATGCTTTTTCAATAACAATTCCAATTCCCGCAATGCTTGCTCCAGCTTGCTCTACTAAACTCATTAAACCCAAAGCAGCCTGACCGTTTGCTAAAAAGTCATCAATGATTAATACACGATCATTTTCATCAATATGAGTGCGAGATAGTGAAATTTCATTTGTTTCTTGTTTTGTAAATGAATATACGTTTGCAACATACATATTATCTTGTAACGTTAACGATTTACGTTTTCTTGCAAAAATTACTTTTACACCCAGCTCTAATGCAGCCATAACCGCTGGTGCAATGCCAGAAGATTCAATCGTCACGATTTTTGTAATGTTCTCTTCTTTAAAACGTTTAGCAAATTCTTTTCCAATCTCTTGCATAAGTACCGGATCAATTTGGTGATTTAAAAATGCATCTACCTTTAATACGTCACCAGATAAAACCTTTCCTTCGTTCAAAATCTTTTCTTGTAATACTTTCATGTTTGTTCCTCCTCTTATGCAATAAAAAAACTCCAAAAGCCGCCACCACTCGTTACAAGTGAGAGACGTGCTTTTGGAGTTTCGCAAAAAAGAATGCTTAACAAGCAAATATATTCGTCCTCACTCATAGTCAAAGTATTTACGGTACTTCGGTAGAAACTTGCAGGCCATATCCCCGCGATTATATGAGTGTAGCTAACTATTTATTTTATAGAAGGATTATAACGCAATTTTTATACTTTGAAAAGTATTTATTAATAAAACACGTACAAATTTTATAAAAACACTATTTTCGTTCGATTTTTGCAAACTCTTACATTCTCTATTACAACTTCGTTAAAATGACTGGCCCATCTTTTGTAATCGCAATTGTATGCTCGTATTGAGCAGATAATTTCCCATCCATCGTTCTTGCAGTCCATCCATTTAAACCAACTTTAGAATAGCGCATACCTACATTTACAATCGGCTCAATTGTAATTACCATGCCTTCTTGCAGCTTAGGTCCTTGTCCCGGTTTACCAAAATGAAAAATTGCTGGTTCTTCATGAATCTCTTTACCAATCCCATGCCCCGTAAAATCTCTTGCAACAGAAAAACCTTCAGCATTTGCATAACTTTCAATTGCAAAACCAATATCCCCTACATGATTACCGATTATCGCCTGATCAATTCCTTTATATAAAGCACTCTCAGCCACTAGCAATAACCTTTTTGTTTCGTCAGAAACATCCCCTACTATATATGTCCATGCAGAATCTGATAGCGCACCATTTAAGTTTACTACCATATCAATTGTGACAACATCTCCCTCATTTAAAGGAACATCGGCCGGAAACCCATGACACATTTCATCGTTTACAGACGCACATATCGCATATGGATACCCGTTATAACCTTTCTGCTCAGATGTTGCGCCATGCTTTTCTAAATACACTTCAACAAACGTCTCAATTTCTTGTGTTGTTATTCCCGGTTTTATCATTTTTCCAATTTCTCTATGACATGAAGCAAGTAATTTCCCAGATTCATGCATCAAATCTATTTCACTTTTCGTTTTAATTGTAATCATTCTACCTCTCCTTGCTAAGCTTGCTATTTGCTACTAAAGTTCAATCATACACGCCCTCTAGCAAAAATTCCAATTACAACAAGTGCAAAACATGTATCATATATATCTGCATCAAAATAAAAAAACAGAAGATCCCCTCTGTTTTTTAGTCATTTTTACATATATAATTCATTTTCAAAAACTCAAAACAACTACCGTTCGTCTCCTGGATAAACGTTCCAACCGCTTCAAATCCTGCCCTTTTATATACTTTAATCGCTCTCTCATTAAATGTCGCTACTGATAGTGTTATATAGTTGCAGCCGTATTTTTCTTCACTAAAATCTAGTCCAGCCTTTACGAACTTTAACCCTAATCCATTGCCAGTTATATCAGGTCTCATTCCAAGTCCTATATCAACCGTTTGATTATTCATTTTAGAAAAACTCAAGAAACCAATGAGAGTATCATTTTCCTTCACAGCAAACGTATCTTCCCCTCTCATTTCCGTACTTAAAAACTCTGCTAAATCTTCTTGATCTGCCTCTATATCATAAAAGGAATATTTCCCTTCATAATGCCAGTTGTATGCAATTTCCTCTGCTTCCTTTTGGTTCATTACTGTAAATGTATAATCCATTCTCCCATCTCCTTTAAAAAAAGAGCTGCAATTAAGCAGCTCTTTTTTATAACTCGTAAATCTCTCTATACTTCGCTTCTAAATAATCAGCTAAGTAGTTTGCATTTAGCCCTTCACCTGTTACATCTTCTAAAATTTCAAGTGGCTTTTTCGTTTTGCCATATTGATGAATGTTTTCTGTTAACCACTCACGAATTGGCGTCACGTTACCTTCTTCTAATAATGCATCAAAGTTTGGAATATCTTTTAGCATTCTTTGCTGAAATTGCGCTGCATACATGTAACCAAGCGCATAAGATGGGAAGTATCCAAATGAGCCACCAGCCCAGTGAACATCTTGTAATACACCTTGTGCATCATTTTCTGGACGAATTCCTAAATATGCTTCCATCTTATCATTCCAAGCCGTTGGTAAGTCCTTCACTTGTAGTGTACCATCAAATAATTCTTTCTCAAGCTCATAACGAACCATAACATGAAGCGGATATGTAAGCTCATCTGCTTCTATACGAATGAATGAAGGCTTCGATTCGTTAATAGCATCATAAAACTCATCGACTGATATATCGTTAAATTGACCATCACTATACTCTTTTAATAAATCATAATTTTTCTTCCAGAATGATTTATTACGACCGATAAAGTTTTCAAAGAATAATGATTGCGATTCATGAATACCCATAGATGTTCCACTACATAGCGGTGTACCCTCAAATTTTTCTGCAATATTTTGTTCATATACAGCATGACCACATTCATGAATTGTTCCAAACACAGCCATACGGAAATCTTTCTCATCATAGCGTGTTGTAATACGAACATCCCCTCTATTTAATGTAATTTCGAAAGGATGTACCGTTTCATCAAGACGCCCTGCTTCAAAGTCATAATTCAATTGCTTTAATAGCTCTAATGTAAAGTTCTTTTGTTTTTCTTTCGAAAAGTGTTCCGATAAAGCACTTGTTTTTAATCCCTTTTTAGCCTCTGAGATTTCTTTTACAAGCGGCACGATACGCTCACGAAGTTGACCAAATACGTGATCTAACACTTCTACTGTAATACCAGGCTCATACATGTCTAATAATGTATTATATTTATATGTTTCGTAACCCCAATATGTAATAAATTTCTTTTTGAATTCAACAATTTTTTCTAAATACGGACGGAACATTTCGAAATCAGATTTTTCGCGCGCTTCTTCCCACACACTTTCCGCTTTCGCTTCTAATTTCACATACGCTTCGTATTCAGCTTGTGGAATTTTCTTATTTCTATCATATTCTTTACGACACTCTTCAACCATTTTCTTCGTCGTTTCAGAAAGTTTATCTTCAGATATTAAAGCTTCAAGCTCAGTTAAGTAGTTCCCCATCTCATCTGAAGTCGACATAGCAAACACTTCTGACGAAAGCATCCCTATGACTTCTGAACGTTGATCCACACCTTTTTTTGGTGCACCCGTTCTTAAATCCCAAAACATTAAGCTTAATGCTTCTCCGTAATTTTCTATCTTCTTCACATATGTTAAAAATTGTTTTTCTACTTCATATGTAGCAACTGTCATCGTATAAAAGACCTCCTTTTTCTACCTCAAACTTATTTCGACACGAAAACATAAATTCCTTTTATAATAGAAAAAAAGCTTGGCAAGCGCCAAGCTTTTCCTTATAATTCTTTACCTTCTACCGGAAGTACTTTTTTCACTGCTTCTATCACTTTTTCATCTTCCGTATCTGATAGGAAGATTGATATAGCACCTTTATCGTCGCTCGTACGAATTAAACGTCCAATCCCTTGACGAAGGCGTAAAATCATATATGGCACATCTACATCCCAGAATGGATTATTTACGTGCTTACGTTTCGCTTCAAACACAGGATCGTTTGGAGGGAATGGTAATGACCAAATTATTACATGTGATAATGATG
This sequence comes from Bacillus cereus group sp. N12, assembly GCF_016483575.1. Taxonomy (NCBI): domain Bacteria; kingdom Bacillati; phylum Bacillota; class Bacilli; order Caryophanales; family Bacillaceae; genus Bacillus; species Bacillus cereus group sp. N12. Next base: position 119,998 of record NZ_JAEHBO010000009.1, on the reverse strand, counting down.
AACCCGGAATATCTAAACCTTCCCATAAATGAACGGCACAAAGTACAGTCTCTTCTTCATTTTGGAAACGAGAAACGAGCTGACTAATTTCTTGATCCCCTTCATATAAGAATGGAACTGACATTTGCTCTTTACTTACATATTCTTTGAACGCTGCAAGTTCTTGCGTTGTACGGAATAATACAAGCGTACGTCCATTCGTTTTCTGTATATTTTCAAGTGTATATTGACACTTTCTTTCCCATTCATTTTCTTTCGTATGCGATAGTAAGTTTACTGCCATTTGCTCTTCATAATTAAACGGTGAGGCAACTGAGAATGATAAGTAATCTTTTACCCCTAGGCTATTTGCAGTAAATGCGAACGAATCGTTGTCCGATAATGTCGCAGAAGAGAAAATGTATGGAATTTTCTTCGAGAATACTTTTTCTTGTAACACTTCTTCAACTGCACGCGGCATAATAACTAACGTGAAGGCACCATCACCTTCTTCACCCCACGTAATTACATTTTTCTCATGCATGAAAAGACGAAGTGAATGTTCTAACACATCTAAATGTTCATCAACGATATTTAAATCGTATGTGTTTACTGTATGCATTTCACTCTCAAATACTAGTGCATCACCGACTTCACCGATTTTTGCATAAAGTCTTTTCGCTTCTGCGGTTACTTTTTCTGTCACAGTAATTTCTAAACGATCAGAACCTTCAATTTCCTTTTTATTCTCTTGTAACACATCAAAGAATCGCTCTGTTTGCCAAATTGTTTCTTCTACTAAATGTGCAAACTCTTCACGAATATCGTTCTGTAACAATCTCGTTAAAAGCTGCTCCATCATCGTTTGCTTTAAACGGTACGTTAAAGCTTTTTGAGCTGCATATTCTACAAGATGTCCTTCATCGAATACAACGCAGCTACTTTCAGGTAATAACGGAATTTGCCCTTCACGTTTACGAGCATCGTACGTCCAAATATGATCCATATAAAAATCTTGAGAACAAATGATTAAATCTGCCGCTTTACGATAATGTTCACGAGAAAGAGTTTGTCCACAACGATGACGTGAATCACAAGTGAAGCAATCTTGGAAGTAATCCCAGTTTACTTTTGACCATTCCTCATCATTTAAAAGTGGAAATTCTTTTCTGTCACCATAGTGAGTAAAGTTTTGCATCGTACCATGATCAAATACAAACTGTGGTAATTCATAATATACGTCTTCAATTACTTCTGGAGCTCGTCCACTCATAACATCTTCAAGTTTACGTAAACATAAATAGTTATCCATCGATTTCGCAAGTCTTACGTCAACAGATAGTCCTAATGCTTCTGATAACTTAGCAATATCCCCTTCTTCTTTCACAAGCTGCTCAATTAATGTCTCATCTGCACAAGCGATAATAGCAGGTTTCCCTGTATAACGCGCATAACAAATTGCATATAAAAGGTATACAATCGTTTTCCCTGTTCCTACACCCGCTTCTGCGAACATAACTTTTTTCTCTTGGAAAGCACGCTCTAATTGAAACGCCATAAAGATTTGTTCATCACGCTCTTCAAAGCCTTTTTCCGGAAGGATGTCGTAAAATACATCTCCAATCCACTCATTCAACTTATCATAAAAATTATCTTGTTTTCCTACTTCAAATGGTAATCTCTTCTCAGTAAACATCCTTAGCCTCCAACCAAAAAGTTTTTCTATAAAACGATATAGTAACTGCTGCTCATATGTGTGCAGCCACTTTCCCCTGTTGCAATACTTAGAAATACACGAAAAAAAATTTTCCTTTCGAAAAAGGAAAATTTTCTTCTATATTAATGACTTTAAATACCGTTTATCAATCGCTGTTTCATGTGAAAGAGCTGATAAATATTCTTCTTGCGCTTTTTGTATTTCATCTACAATTACGCCTTGACTATCCACTTCTTTTCCGAGCTCATCATACGTACGGTGAATAGCTTTTTGAATCATCGATAATTGAAAACTATCCATATCACTGCCTCCTTTACGCATTACATAATAGCCAGTATATGCGTGCTGGAGGAGTTTTATACTATGAATTACGCGGTGGACGTTTTCCGAAGTATTGGTAGTAATCTGTACGGATAAATCCGTTAAATAGTTTACGTTTCTTCGATGCATCTTTTCCGTAACACTTCTCAAATGCTTCGTAACTTGTTAATACATACGCTGACCACGTATCTAATGGGCGGAATACTTGTCCCATTTCTTTATACAGTTGTTCAACGAGTGCTTTTTCACTTAAACGTTCTCCGTATGGAGGATTCGTTACGACGTAGCCATAATCCTCTTTTGTTGTAAAATCTTTTACTTGCATTTGTTTAAATGTGATTAAATCACCTAAACCTACTTCTTCTGCGTTTTCTTGTGCAACTCGAATCATACGATGGTCAATATCAGATCCAATGATTTGTAATGGTTGATTATAATTTGCTAAATCTTCAGCTTCTTGACGAGCTTCGCGCCAATTTTGTTTCCCAACCCAGCCCCATTCATCCGATGCAAAGCCTCGGTTAAATCCTGGTGCGATATTTTGTCCAATTAATGCAGCTTCAATCGGAATTGTTCCAGATCCACAGAAAGGATCCACGAAAGGACGATCTGGCTTCCAGTTCGTTAATTTAATTAAAGACGCAGCTAATGTTTCTTTTAAAGGAGCTTCCCCTTGATCCATGCGGTACCCACGTTTATGAAGTCCAACACCACTCGCATCAATTGTTAATGTTGCAATGTCTTTCAACATTGCAATCTCAATACGGAATAATGGACCATCTTCTTCAAACCAAGTTGTACGTTTATATGTTGTTTTTAATTTTTCAACGACAGCTTTTTTAACGATACGTTGGCAATCCGAAACACTGAATAACTCAGATTTTAGAGATTTACCGATAACAGGGAATTCTCCGTTCTCTGGAATATAATCTCCCCAGTTTAATGCTTTCGTTTTTTCAAATAGCTCATCAAATGTTGTTGCTTTAAATTCGCCAACTTTAATTTTCACACGGTCCGCAGTACGTAACCATAAATTCGTGCGACAAATCGCCTTTTCATCTGCTTCAAATGTTACTTTGCTGTTTTCTACTTGACATTCATAACCAAGATCGCGAACTTCTCGGGCAACTAACGCTTCAATACCCATTGCCGCTGTTGCAATTAAAGTAACTTTTCCCATTTGCATTCACCTCTTATGTATATTCAAACAATAATTAATAGCAATTTGTCCTATTAATCATTACATTTTACGAAAATTTTTCTCATTAACCATTGTAACTCATAATTTATAACTTCATACAAATAAAAAGCCCTCCTCTAACAAAGGAGAGCTGAGTTATTTCATAGTTGGTTCATAACGTTCTGTAAGCCATGTTCTGTTCCTTTGTACTGCAAACGGCCCACGCCTCGTACTCCGGTAGCAATCATCTATCTACAGGTTATAAAAACCTGTCCTTTTCCGTCGTTCATTTCCTTGGAAAAGATTCCCCTACCATTATTTGGGTTTCTCGCTCGTGGGGTTTACCTCGTTCCACTCCTATCATTTCTTCAAGGACTTCGTCACTGTGGCACTTTAAAGGTAGTCAAACCATATCCAAAAGGACTTAGGTTTTTTCCCTGCCGTTAAACCAGCCTTACAGCCAGAATACCCTAGCTTATGAATTGGCTAGGCACGAACACTACAGCCATCTCAGGCCGTGCGAGCATGGACTTTCCTCTACAACGTTGGCGTTGCAGCGATTGCCCAAACGTTATGACATCCATTAGTATAGTGGAAACAAAAAGATTTTGCAATGTTTTTTTCTATGTACAATGCCTCAACCTTGTTTCCACCTTATTTTATTCGTATAACTTACTTCCAAATACAGCTTTTTCTAAGTTGGATAAACGTTTTAAAATATCCGTATTCGTGTTGTTATATACCGGTTGCGCAACTGGTGTTTGTACAGGTTGTTGTGGAGCTTGTGTTGCAGCTAGTTTTTGTTCTTCTAATTCTCGTTTTAAACGAACATTTTGTTGCTTCAATTGATCAAATTCTTTGTGGAAAGCTTCATAGTCTTTAATAATCATATCAAGAAACTTGTCTACTTCTTCTTGTTGATAACCTCTCATACCTGTTTTAAATTCTTTTTCCAAAATATCTTTCGCCGTTAATTTAATTTTATCCGAAATCATTTTCTTCACCTCAAATTTTTGCCAAAACTTTCATTAACTAAATTTTTTCAGAAACAATGCCTTTTGTCAATCATATATACGAGTACAATATTACATATTACTCTGCATTATTCCACTGTTCCTCTTCTATTATATCTTGTAAATCAGAAAAAAGAATGAAATAACTGTGATAATTTTCTATTTCTCCTTTTTTCTTAGCTACTTCTACAATATATTTAGGACTCCCAGGCTTTTCTTCATCATATACAGCTAAAAGAGCATCACTTTTTTCAATAAAAAATTGATTCTTTAATTTAAATTGCTCTGGGCTTTCGTACTTCCGTTTCGTAATACTATCAATGTGATCTGCTTGCGAAAGAATAAATTCGTAATATTCACGGTTATCTTCTTTCCAATTTTCTTCTTGTTCTAAAAAAGGAGTAAATACCGCTAATTTTAAATCTGGATATTCTACTTGAATTTCAAAAACAACTTCAGCAGCCCACAATTCTACACCTAGCTGGCCGCTTATAATAACCCACTCCAAACCATCTTCTACAAAAGCAGTTAATTTACGATGCAGCGCTTTTTTTATGCAGTCTACTCCTGGATGATCCTTTTTAAATATTCCAAGTTCAAATGGCTTATATCCTGTTACAGCAACAACTTTCATATCAACACTCCAATTACAAAAAAAGAACTAGCATTTTGCTAGTTCTAACATATCATTTACTTTTTAAATATTCCACCAACGTTTGGTCCAACATTTGGTCCTACATTCGGTCCTGGTCCAAATGGGGATACATTCGGTCCTGGTCCAAATGGAGATACATTCGGTCCTGGTCCAAATGGAGATACATTCGGCCCTGGTCCAAATGGAGATATTTGATGACCGTGGTGATGGTGACCATGACCACATGGTCCACATCCACCGCCAAATCCTGGATCGATTGGATCTACAACATTTACATTTGAGTTTGTTTGCGGGAAGAAGTTTTGGTTTTTAATTTGTTGATGGTGTACATGTGTCGTATGCGTTGGGAAAATGTGTGGCACCACCGTTGTTGAAAAAGAATGTGTTACACACTGTTTCGTCGGATGAATGACAGGAGCAGTCGTACAAATAGGTCCTACAGGCTTATGCCCTCCAAAACAAGGATGACAATGATGCATAGTTTTTTCTCTCCTCTCTCGTTAAGAAAATCTGATTACACTTTACAATATGAGAAAAGAGGTGAAGCCGTTTGTTATATATACCCATTTGTTTCATGGAAATTTGTCTAGTGCTACACTTCATTCATACTATTTCATTATGGACAACAATCCATCATCACTTACCAAAGAACCCTCCAACCTGCTTAACAATCCCCGTCACTTGATTCATCGCATTCATCATTTGTCCAGCTGTATTCATCATTTTATTCACATCATAGTTACCATCTGAATTTTTAAATTGGGAAACAAAGCTCGAAAACTGACTTGGTTGCTGTTGTTGCTTTTGTTTATTCATCGTCGGATACGGTTGTTTTGGCGGATAAAACATCGCTTGTTGATTTCCATAGGGAGATGGTGGTGGTGGCATATAATATTGTGAGTTCATATAAGGTTGCTGCTGATTCATATAGGATTGTTGCTCTTGTTGCGATTGATTCATATAGGGTTGCTGCTGCTGCTGTTGTTGCTGTTGATTCATAAACGATACTTCAAATGGCTGGTAATAATTTTGATTTCCATAATGAGGCTCGAAAGGATACATATTATACCGTAAATATGTATCCGTATTATATTGGTACATATTTTGCTGTGCATATGGATTTGGTTGCTGATATACGTTAGATTGTTGAAACATGCATTCTCTCCTCCTTCACATAAGTTTCTACATATATAATATGTACTTGTAAAATAATTTGTGTGACGGAGTATCTGTCTATTTTTGTCGGAAGTTTAAATTTTTAAAAAATTAAAAAAGAAAACCCTTCCATGCTATGATAATTAAGAAGAAGATTCTCATGGGGGAGGAATCAACATGGTATTAGGGGATTTAAAACAAGCGTTTTCTCAAAAGAAGGGGTATTACACAGAGAATGTAAATGAATTATTAGACTTTGCGAGACATTGTTATCTCGAAGGAAAAATATGTATAGCGGATTACCGAACATTAATAAAAGAATTAGAAATAAACGGTGCAACAAAACCTACAACAATGACAGAAGCTTAAAAAAACAAGAGGGTTTCCCCTCTTGTTATTTACATTGCTCAACTATATTTTGCAAAGTATACGAAATGGCTTGATGTGTTTCAAAAAAACGTTTACCTTTTCCTTTATTTACAAAACATTGTAACACATTCGTTTGTAAATTATCGTACACTTGATCAATTTGCTGTACATGTATATACTTCGGTTTTTCTTCCTTAATCCACGTATAAGCTAATTCTTTCCACACCTTTAATTCCTCATCTACTATGTCTACAAACGGCTTCATATCCTTATAAAAGTCATATTCAATTATTTCTCTTTTTTTTACATTCGCTTCATTATTATACTGCATGAGTTTTTCTGAAGACTGTATTAATGCTTCATACTCCATTTCATTCCCACCTTATTATGCACTCACTACGATGTTTTGAAACGTCTTCACCCAATTCCCTTTTTCTTCGTGATGCACTAATTTATTTTCCATATGCTCAATATGCATTTCTGTTATTTCTATCTTATTACATATTTTTTCGCTCTTATCCTTCAATGCATGATTTATTCTAATTCCTATATTCATTTCCAGCAAATCGAGAGAACTTAACATTTGATCCATTTTTTTCATTACATCTACTTTCTGAACCATCGCCATATACAAAACGCCCCCTTCTTTGCTTTTCCTTTGTCATGTAATTTCGCCGGATAATTCTTCACTCCTGCACACATGACAAAACTAGTTGTTATTCGTCAAAGAAATCATTTTGAATGTCATTTATAGAAATGGTAACAATACAAAAAGGAGGTGTATGAAGATGGCAAAGAACAAAAACGAAAAAAAGAAAAAACAAAACAAACAACAAAATAAACCCGAGACTGGTAATCCAAAGCTTGATGGCCCAAACTTCCCTGCTACATAAAGTGAAAGTTTAATTAATGGGGCTTTTCCAAACTACTAATTTCTAAATCCCCCTTAATCTTCTACTTTCATTCAGTTTTGAGATTAAAATCTTAACACACTTAGCAGGATTTCTTCACATTAAGAAGTCCCATCTTCATTTATAAAGATGGGACTTCTTTTTTATTATATCATGAACTCGTCTATTCTTTTAACAAAACGATTCACGATAGAAACAGCATAGATCTGCTCCCTCTTTCTTCTATACCATTCCTTTATATTAACTTCATCCTTCGGTTCTTCAAATAAAAACAATGCATTCATTTTCGAATCTTCACAAAACCAATCCCTCATTGTTATTTCCTCATGTGCAACAAGAGAATACACATCTCTTAGTGCTGGTGTATAGGATTTTCTAGTTCCCCTTAAGTAATATTCATAATCTTCTCTAGAGCCAGTATGTGTAGTTTGTAGTGCAAACTTATAAAATAAACGTTTATAAGTCGGATGAAACAATAACCACGCTAATTTTTTTCCAAGCTCTATACGCTTTTGCAACGTTTCAAATTGATAAACTGAAAACCCATACATCCCCCCTTCAATGGTTGGAAAAATAACTGCACTAATATGCAACATGTCTTGAACTTTAAAAAGCGCCGTATGAAATACATGTTTTTTAAAGTAGCTATTCTCAATAACTGGTTTTTGAATTTTATTTTGCTCATTTATAATAAGCGCTGTCATAAGCCTATTCATATCTTTTTTCTCCCAGAAAAATGTCCATTCTTTTTCCATGAAAAGTGATACGTTGAAAAATTGCAACAAATGAAAGAGAGGTATACGTCTCCTCTTGCTTTCTTCATATAGTAGTAACTGAGGAAATGCATCTAAGAAAATAATCCAATTAGCCTGTTCATATATGAGAAACAAATGTTTTTTTACTAATCGAGGCAAAACAGTAGCATAATATCTTCCTTCTAAATCAGTCATATTCCAGCCTGCATTTCTCGAAACCATACTCGCTAAAAAAGACCACCTGATTTCACTATTTCTTACATAAAATTTTTGATACGATTGTGTCCGAGAAATGTTGTCCATATTAGCTATTTCTGTTTTCTTTTTAATAGTGTGAATGATTGCTTTTTCTTCTTTTGTACAAACCATATTTTTACGATATTGTTTCATTTTTTCGTAATCATTCCATGTAAACATAAATAAGTCATCATACCTTTCTTCAAAAAGGTCACATCTTTTTTCATTTTTTGATATAATCACCTTTGTAAGTAATTCTTAACAAGTTGGGAGTGGACACACTATGACCATTCGTTACCCAAATGGAAAAAGGTACAATCAAGCTTCACTACCTCCTAAAACACCAATAAAAAAACATACTTATAGTAATAGAGGTATGTCCCTTGAAGAGGAATTGAATGAAACAAATCAATATTACTTAACCCATAATATTGCATGTGTACATAAAAAACCTACACCTCTTCAAATTGTAAAAGTAGATTACCCCGCTCGAAGTGCTGCAGTGGTAAAAGAAGCGTATTTTAAACAACCTTCTACAACGGATTACAACGGTGTATACAAAGGGAAATACATCGATTTTGAAGCGAAGGAAACAAAAAACAAAACTAGTTTCCCACTTCAAAACTTCCACCTTCATCAAATTGAACATATGAAGCAAGTAATTGCTCATAATGGAGTTGCATTTGTTATTATTAAATTTACACTTTTTGATGAATTTTATTTACTCGATGCGAAACATATTATTGCATTTTGGAACCGTCAAAATAATGGTGGGCGTAAGTCAATTACTAAAGAAGAAATAGAAGCGCATGGATCATTGTTATCATGCGGTTATCACCCTCGGATTGATTATATCCGTGTACTAGACACGGTTTATTTTTCGTGATAGAGTCATCACTAAGGCTCTTTTTTCGACTTTTGAGGGAGAGAATGAAAGGTAGGAGAAAGTATAATGTCAGATAATTATCGTTCTCGTACAGAACGAAATCATGCGAAAAATCAAACGGAAGAAACAAATAAAGAAAAAAAACCAAAGAAAAAAGGCTCCTTTTTTAAGAAGTTCCTTATAGGTTGTCTACTTCTTGGTATCGTTGGTCTCGTAGCTGGCGTTTCCGCTTTCTTTGTTATGGTAAAGGACGCTCCAAAATTAGACAAATCAAAACTTGTTAATCCTTTATCAACAAAGTTCCTTGATAAGGATGGGAAGTTTTTCTATGAATACGGTGCGGAAAAACGAACCCATGTTACTTACGATCAAATTCCAAAAGTAGTTGAAAATGCATTCCTTGCAACTGAGGATTCACGTTTCTATGACCATAATGGAATTGATTTTAAACGAACTACAAAAGCAGTTATGGAAAATGTCACTGGTGGTTTCGGTTCCCAAGGTGGTAGTACGATTACACAACAAGTAGTTAAAAACTATTTTCTAACGATGGAAAAAACCGCAAAACGAAAAGTGCAAGAATGGTACTTATCTTACAAATTAGAGCAACAATACTCTAAACATGAGATTTTAGAAATGTACTTAAATAAGATTAATCTAGGTAATCGCTCTTACGGTATTGCAACAGCGGCTCAAAAATATTATCAAAAAGATTTAAAGGACTTACAATTACATGAAGCTGCTATGCTCGCTGGCTTACCTCAAGGTCCTAACATTTATGATCCAACAAAACCAGAAAATGTTGAACGAGCAACAAATCGTCGTAATATTGTATTAACATTAATGAATCGACACGGCTATATAACAAAAGAAGAAATGAATAACGCAATAAAGATCCCTGTAACTGAGGGTCTAAAAAAATCAGAACTAACTGAAATGAAGTTTCAAGCATTTTTAGATGCTGTCGTAAAAGAAGTTGAAAAAGAATACCCTGATGTAAATATCGGTTCAGATGGTTTAACGATTCATACAACCCTTGATCAAGGTGCTCAAGAGTACGCTGAACAAATTATGGATGGCAATCTCATTAAGTATCCAAACGATCAGTTCCAAGGATCATTTGTATTTATGGATACACAGTCTGGAGAAGTTCGAGCAATTGGTGCTGGGCGTAAAGAAAGTAAGTCTACTTTCAAAGGTCATAATATGGCTGTTGATTTAAAACGCCAAGTTGGTTCAACAATGAAACCAATTTTCGATTATGGTCCTGCAATTGAAAACCTTCAATGGTCTACTTATCATCAATTAAATGACTCTGAATATACTTACTCTGATGGCACAAAGATTAAAAATGCTACCGGTAATTTTAAAGGTGACGTTTCACTTCGTGAAGCATTGAAGAAGTCATTAAACATCCCGGCTTTAAAAACAGCTCAAGCAGTCGGTATTCCTAAGGCAAAAGAGTTTGCTGAAGGTTTAGGCATGACGTTTAAAGATGGGATAGCACATGAATCTACTGCAATCGGTAGTAATGAAAGCTCTCCGTTAGATGTCGCTGGGGCTTATGCAGCATTTGGAAATGACGGTGTATACAATAAACCTCATTTCGTTAAAGAAGTTATTTTCCCAGACGGAAAAAAGAAAAGCTTTAAACCGAAAGAACAACGTGCAATGCACGACCATACAGCTTACATGGTTACTGACGTTCTTCGTGACGTAGTAAAACCTGGTGCCGGCGGTACAGGGCCAACAGCATATGTTTCTGGCTTTGACGTTGCTGGTAAAACAGGAACACAAAACTTTGATGCAAGAGATGTAAAAAAATATGGCATCCCAGCTGATGCTAACAGAGATAGCTGGTTCGCTGGATATACACCACAATATACGATGGCTGTGTGGACTGGTTACGAAAAGAATGGTCCAGAAAATTACATTAGCGATCGTTATACTAAAATTGCGCAACAAATGTTCCAAGTAATGATGAGCAAATTCGCTACAGATAAATCTCGTTTCGAACGCCCTTCTTCTGTACAAGAAATAAACGGCGAGTTATACGTAAAAGGTGCGAAAAAAGATGCAATTAAAGAAATTAAAGTAGATCCACCTAGTGGCCTTAATGTCGCTTTCGATGGCGCTAGTACAGTTACACTAAACTGGTCTGGCCCAACAGCAGTTGATGCTTATGCGGCAACTTATAAAGCTACAGACGGTTCTAGCGGTAGCTTATCAGTTAGCGGTACAACAGCTACTCTTGGTGGTATTAAGCCTGGTGTTACTTACAGCTTCTCTGTAGTAGCGAAAAAAGGTACTGGAACAAGTCCTGCAGTTGGTGCATCCTTCACTGCCCCTGGTGGAACTCCAGACGCTAAGAAAGCTGAGGAAGAGGCAGCCAAAAAGAAAGCCGAAGAAGAATCTAAGAAAAAAGCTGATGAGGAAACTCAGAAAAAAGCTAATGAAGATAAACTAAAACAAGAAGAAGCTCAGAAAAAGGCTGCTGAAGAACAGCGTAAACAACAAGAGCAACAAGAACAACAACGTAAACAACAAGAAGAGACTCAAAAGAAAGCTGAAGAAGAAGCTAAGAAAAAAGCTGAGGAAGAGGCAGCCAAAAAGAAAGCCGAAGAAGAAGCTAAGAAAAAAGCTGAAGAAGAGGCTCAAAAGAAAGCTGAAGAAGAGGCTAAGAAACAACAAAATACAGGTGAAGATACACCTCACGCAGACGGAAATGTTGTTACAACAGAGTCTTAATACAAAAAAAGAAGTCCTTTCTCTTAACGAGGAAAGGACTTCTTTTTTGTTATCATTTTCTTTACATATAACTTTTCTATTTCAATATACAACTGTGCTAACTGAATATAAGAATGATAATTATTTGGTTTCTTTATAATGAACGAATATCGCTCCATAAAATTAACTGGTTGTACTTCCAATTCACTCGTGTAATCTTCCATTTCATTCAAACTATGAACAGGTTGCTCATTTAGCCAATATACAATTGATAACAAATGTGCTGCAAAAAGAATCATCGGGCCTTCAGCTTCTTGTTTCTTTCTGTTTCGAAATAATGTGGCAATGTCTTCATGCTTAGTTTTCCATACATTCAACATTACCGGAATACTGTTTTCAATTTCATTCCACGGCTCATATTGTCTTTCTATATCAAATATAAAGTAAGTATTTTGTATGATTTCTTCAAAAGATTGGTCTGTATGATACTTAATCGAATTTGCGTTTTTTTGAAAAAATGGTAAGTACCGAAATTCTTTCGGTACTCCTATAACTCGCTCCATCCTTTATTTCCCCTTCATTCGCTTCTTTCCTTCGCGACACACTTCTAGCAATCGGCACTCTTCACATTGTGGTCGCTGCGCTTTACAGTGATAACGTCCAAAGAAAATCAAACGGTGATGTGTAACGCCCCATTCATCCATCGGAATTTTCTTCATTAATGTTTTTTCGACTTCTAATACAGAGTCTTTCCATCTACAAATCGCTAATCGTTTGCTCACCCGCTCTACATGCGTATCGACAGCAATTGCCGGTATCCCAAATGCTACCGATACTACAACATTTGCTGTCTTCCGTCCTACACCAGGTAACTTCGTAAGCTCATCTCGATCTTTCGGCACTTCTCCATTGTAATCATCTAATAACATTCGGCACAATTTTTGAATATTTTTTGCTTTATTTCTATACAATCCAATAGAACGTATATCTTGTTGTAACTCTTCTAGAGAAACACTTAAATAATCTTCTGGTGTTTTATATTTTTGAAATAAATTTTTCGTCACTTTATTTACAAGTGCATCTGTACATTGTGCAGATAATGCCACTGCAATTACAAGTTCGAATGGATTATCATGAATCAATTCACAATGTGCTTCTGGATACATATCCGCCATTGTGTCTAAACAATAACGAATTTGCGTTTTATTTAACATATACTTCCTCCTACATTACTGCTCCAACCAATTATAAAAAGGCACTTTCCCAGTAAATTTCGTCTCTTGTGTTGTTACTTGTTGCGCTCGTTGCTGATTTGCTCTAAATTTCCGTCCTTGATTTTGAGCTTGATCTACTGTTTTAATTCCATTCTTTTTCCACTCAAATAAAATACGATCAATATATCGGAAGTTCAGCTTACCGCTCATCACAGCTTCTCGTAGAGCCGCTTGAATTAAATTCGGATGATGTTGATCTTGATCCTCCCACATTCCTAATGTTTCACATTCAAATGGAGAAAGTGGTCTTCCGAATTCTTTTTCAAATACTGTATATAAATTTACTTGCAGTTGTTTTTTTTCTTTTTGTTCTTCCTCTATTGATTCATTCATTAAGAAATGCAATATTTTTTCCCATAGCGGTTGTAAAGAATAACTTTCACACATCATCGCTTCTGATCTTTGTCCACCTTCTAGTGATAAAAAACCTTTTTGAATCAATGTTTGAATTACTTCCATACATTTCATTTCCGCTATTGTCATTCGTTCGGAAATCTCCGACGGAGTCGGAAACGAATTTCCCGATTCTAAAAATGTATGCACATGAAGTAAAACCATAAATTCCGTTTCATTTAACCCTAATTTTTTATAATGCATCATAAGTAATTTTGGAATCGCAATGCTTCCCTGTTCAAACCACTGTAACATCATTTTCTTTTTCATCACCAAACACCTCGTTCTCTAGTATAACACACCTTTCGCTATTTCTTTTTGCCACAATTCGTCAAAAAAACCTCCCTATTATATAGAGAGGTTTTTTATTTTATTAACGAAATATACAATTAAGCTTTCACTTTACTTTTCATAAACGTATGAATGCGTTCTAATGCTTTCTCTACTTGTTCAAGAGATGTCGCATATGATAAACGAACGTTATTTGGAGCCCCAAATCCTGTACCCGGCACAAGAGCAACTTTTTCCTCTTCTAATAAAGCTTTCGCCCACTCATCAACTGTATCATATCCTGATAAAGCTACAGCCTCTTTTACATTAGGAAATAAGTAAAAGGCGCCTTGCGGTTTAATACAAGTAAACCCAGGGATTTGAATTAATTTATCATAAATAATGTTTAATCTCTCTTCAAATGCTTGGCGCATTGTTTCTACAGGTTGTTGTGAGCCTGCATATGCCGCGATTGCGCCGTATTGAGCAATTGAAGTAGGGTTTGACGTACTATGACTCGCTAAGTTCGTCATCGCTTTAATCAGCTGCTTATTTCCAGCTGCATATCCAATACGCCATCCTGTCATAGAATGAGATTTAGATACACCATTAATAATTAGGGTTTGTTCTTTTAATGCATTAGAAAGCTGGGCAATTGAAGTATATTCCGCATCACCATAAATTAACTTCTCATAAATTTCATCTGAAACGATTAAAATGTTATGTTCTAAACATACTTCTCCAAGCTGTTGTAATTCTTCTTTGCTATAAATCATTCCTGTTGGATTGCTCGGTGAATTAATAATAACTGCTTTCGTTTTCTCTGTAATTGCCTCACGCAACTGCTTTGCTGTAATTTTGTACTCATTGTCTTCTAAACCTTCTACATAAACCGGATTACCGCCAGCAAGCTTTACTTGTTCTGGATAGCTTACCCAGTAAGGAGTTGGGATGATAACTTCATCTCCTTCATCAAGCAACACTTGGAATAATGTATATAATGCATGTTTTGCACCATTACATACAATAATTTCAGATGGATCATACTGAACTCCTTGATCGCGCGTAAATTTCTTCACAATTTCTTGTTTTAACGATTGTAATCCACCTGTTGGCGTATATTTCGTATGTCCTTCTAACATCGCTTTATGCGCAGCTTCCATAATATGCTCTGGTGTATTAAAGTCAGGTTCTCCTGCCCCTAATGCAATTACATCATGACCTTCTGCCTTTAACGCTTGTGCCTTTGCTGTAATTTCTAAAGTTGAAGACGGTGTTAAAGCAGCTACTCGCTTTGCTAATTTCATTTGTAGTTCCCCCTACATCTATTTTTGAGCGCTATATCGTCTTAAAAACGACCCATCTTTAAATTCAAGATAGTAGTAATTATAACGATTGTCATAATCAATATATGTAACTTCCCATAATGGTACTTCTACTGGTACACCATCTCTAATACCTTTTTCAAAGCCTAATTTCACTTTCAGAATTTCTTTCGGCTTTCTTTTTGATTCTTTATCGCCGACTTGTTCTATTGTTCTTTGTATAGCCTCTTTTTCGGAAATACCTTCACTCTTTTTCCTTACTACGGTATCCCCTTTTTTCTCAGGCACCCAAACGATAAGATGTTCTCCCTTTTCATCTGTACCCTGTACGACTGTACATGCAGCTTTTCCGTTGTAATAATCAACAGATGTCACTTTTGTAAGCTTTGCTTTTTCTTTAGCAATTTCTACAGATTTCGACTCTTTGGGAATTTTCTTATCCATCGCTTTATTATAAACATACGCCCCATATATTCCGCTAGCAACGATAACGATAATGATTGCAAAGATCCACTTTTTCATTGTATCACTACGTTCTGTAAATCGTAAATACAGCTGTTTCTTTGTCTTTTTCGTCTAATGCTAATCCGAACATGAGGTCCTGCTCTTTTAACGTACGATTCAAACTATCAACAATTTTATACAAATCTGACGAATATTTAATACGCGTCGTTGATAGTACTTCGATTTTCTTCTCCATGAAAAAACTCCTCCGTTACACAAAAATTTCTAATTATAGAAGAACGCAATGCGGTTACAATAAGAGTACATTCTTTACAACCCCTGCTTCATCACCCATCTATTATAGCAGGACATGTACAGCAAAAAAAGGTTTCAAGTCGAAAACCAATACATTTTGTATACAAGAAGTAAGAAAAATAAAATTCCTCCTACCCACATTTTTTACGCCTGAAGTTCATAAGTACTTCAGGCGTATTTTTCTTCCAATTTTTATTCATTTGACGGTTCTTCTAATTGCACCAACAACTCTTCTAACGGTCCTTCATAAAGAGGTACATTAGGAATTGATTGTAAAAATCTTTTTCCATAGGAAGAACTCGTCAATCGACGGTCTAACACTACTACCGTCCCCGTATCAGTATTCGTTCGAATCAAACGCCCAAATCCTTGTTTGAAACGTAATATTGCTTGCGGGAGCGCTAATTTTGCGAATACGTCCTCACCTTGATTTTTTAGCCATTCACCTTTCGCTTCCATCATCGGCTGATGAGGAGGTGTAAAAGGAAGACGGACAATGACAAGGCAACTCAAGGCATCTCCTGGAATATCGATTCCTTCCCAAAAACTGCTCGTGCCTAACAATATTGACTTGTCGAACTCTTGAAACTTTCGAATTAAGCGACTTCGACTCCTATTGTTTACACTTTGTGTTAATAATAGATAGCCTTCTAATTCATCATTGCTTTTCAAATTCGCATACGCTTCTTTCAGCATTTCATACGAAGTGAATAAAACGAGCATTCTCCCTTTTGTAACTTTTGCTATCTTGGCAATATGTTCCGATACAGATTCAATATATTCCTCATTACTTACTCGCTTAATAAACGGTACATCCGTTGAAACCATTAATTTCATTTGTTTCTCATAATGGAATGGCGATTGAACCTGTAAAGTATTTGGAGCAAAATCATGTAAGCCAAGCTCTTCTTTTATATAGTCAAATGTATCGTTAACTGTTAATGTTGCAGATGTAAAGATAACACTCTTTTTTTCTGTTAAAAATTCATCAGCAAACCTTTCACCAATATGAACTGGTTGCGCGTATAAAATGGTTGAATGAATCGTTCCTTTCGTCTCCGTCTCCATCCAAGTTACATATGCATTTTTTTCCAATATGAGCAACTGTAATGATTCTGCCATCTTTCTCAGTAACCCACTTAAATGCATAAATTCACCCGTAACAACATGCATTTCCCACTCTAACTTACTTTGCAATATATCTACTTGTTTCTCAAATATGGTCACTATTCTTCTTAATTCATATACAAAACGATTTGTTAACTCAACAATACTATCCCACAACTTACCTTGCTCTACTTCCGTGTTATATCGATAAATGAGCGGCATATTGTTTGTTCCTTGTTCTTGCTTTGTTTGTTTAAATATAAAAGTACGTAACATTTGGAATAGTTCATCCGCATCAAATTTAAGTTCCTTCAAACTATGGCTTATCATACGGAAAGTAGAACGAGATGCTTGCTCTGATTTTTTCATCATTTTATATACTTTAGAAAGCACATCATCCGTTTCTAGTGTACCAAGTCGAGATAAAATCAATTGAAAATACATACAAGAGAACTGCTCACCTAGTGTTCTACTCGCAGCTTCTTCAATATGATGAGCTTCATCAAAAATTATATGTTCACATGAAGAAAACAGTGGTTCTTCACTTGAAAAATCTTGAAATAATAATGCATGATTTGTAATAACGATATCTGCAAATAAAGCTTTATTTTTCGCTCGCTGATAAAAGCATCGACTAAACCAATTACTTTGCATACCGCCCGGACTATACGCATCACTACAAATACGATTCCAAAGTAACTTTCCGCCCTCTGGAATATTTAATTCATCTCGGTCACCTGTTTCAGTTTTTAATAACCAAACTAAAATTTTCGCCTTCGTAAGTGCCATATCGTAATTTTTTTCTTCCTCTTGCAAAGCATATTCAAATTTATGTAAGCAAAGATAATGCTTTCTCCCTTTTAGAAGAGCTGTCTCAAATGAAAATGGCATTATTTTTTGCAATAACGGAATTTCTTTTTCAAGTATTTGTTGTTGAAGTTGTACCGTTTGTGTACTGATAACGACAGGTTCTTCTTTTTTATTCGCAAAATAAAGACTAGGAAGTAAATAAGCAAGAGTCTTTCCCGTCCCTGTACCTGCTTCAATAAGAGAAAAACGAGAATCTCTTAACGCCGTATATATCTCTTTCATCATCATTTGCTGACTTTCTCTTCTTTCAAACTTCGGCATATGTAATTCCAGTTTATCCATCGTTTTATTCAAGAAAGCATCAAATTTTAATGAATATGTTTCTCCAAGACTTAAGGAATAGTTCCGTTTTCTCAGTGCAATATTGCGATACACTTCATATTCCGCTTTTATTTCTTTACCATGCATTACTTTCTTTAAAATATTTTCAGAAAGCACATCAGCTATATCACTTTGGAAAACATCACTCAATTCATAAAGTGATTGTAATGTAACAAGTGGTAATTTTTCAATTTCATTTAAAAATTGTAAAAACAACTCTGCTGTCGCAAGAGCATCACTATCCGCACGATGTGGTTGATCGTGTTCGAGTTCATGTTTCTTAGCTAAATCACGTAATTTATAACTATCGGCTGTTGGCAAAAGAATTTGTGCCAATTCAACCGTATCGATTTTAGGACAATGTATTTCTGTATATCCAGCCTGCCTTAATTCTTCGTTTAAAAAATTCCAATCAAAGTGAACATTATGCGCAACGAAAGCGGCACCTTGTAATAGCTCAACAATCATCGGGGCTACATCTTGAAATAACGGGGCTTGTTTTACAAGACTTTCATCAATCCCTGTTAATTCTGTAATAAATACGGGAATCTCTCTCTTTGGGTTAACAAAAGATGAAAAAATTTCCAATATCTCTCCATCTTCTACTACAACAGCTGCAATTTGGGTAATTTTATCTTTCCCGTCTTTCCAGGAGTTTCCTGTCGTCTCTAAATCAACAACGACATAACGTTTACTCATATATGTAACACCTCAATTTCTTACCTTTCAAACAACAATAATTCATATAATGTTACTATACCACGTTTTATCTCATCTTAATGAAAAGATGCACAAAAAAGCTATCTCCTGATATAGAGATAGCTTTCCTCTTTTATAATATTGTACCAGCCTTTTCAGCACCTAACATTTCAACAATTTGATTTTGATCGTCTAACACTGCAATTTTTGGTTCTTGTTTATGAACCTCTTCTTCCGTAACTAAGCCATAACAAATTATAATTACTTTATCTCCCGGTTGTACAAGCCTTGCTGCAGCACCGTTTAAACAAATAACACCGCTACCGCGTTCGCCTTTAATAACATATGTCTCTAAGCGCGCACCGTTATTATTATTTACAATTTGAACTTTTTCGTTCTCTACAATATTTACTGCATCCATTAAATCTTCATCTATTGTAATACTACCTACATAGTTTAAATTTGCCTCCGTTACAGTTGCACGATGTAACTTTGCTCTCATCATTGTGCGAAACATAGATGCTCCCCCTTATTTAACCGTTAATGTTATATTGTCAATTAATCTTACATTTTCAAACTTAACTGCAATAGCTAAAATGATTCTTCCTTCCATTTTCCCTACTATTGCCAATGACGGATATGCATATAAATCCGCATAATCTACAGTACCTTTCGTATACGTCTCAATATGTTCTTTCACAAGATTTGTAATGATTTCTGAATTACGTTCGCCTGCCTCAATTCTTTCTTTCGCTATACATAGACTGCGGTATAAATGAGAAGCCTCTTCACGTTCTTCTTGTGATAAATACACATTACGAGAACTTTTTGCTAATCCATCTTCTTCTCTTACAATATCAACTGGTACGATCGTTACTGGAATATTGAAATCAGTTACAAATCCTTCAATTACAGCAACTTGTTGTGCATCTTTCATACCGAAATAAGCACGATTTGGCATTACAATATTAAATAATTTCATTAGTACAGTCGCAACTCCAGAAAAGTGACCAGGTCTTTGTTTTCCACATAATACGTCAGTACGCTTTACAACTTCTACTGTTGTTGTTTGTTCTGCCGGATACATTTCTTCTACACTCGGATAAAATAAATAATCCACACCGTTTTCTTTTGCTACACTTTCATCTCTCTCAATATCACGAGGGTATCGCTCTAAATCTTCGTTCGGCCCAAACTGTAGTGGGTTTACAAACACACTTAAAACTACAATTTCATTTTCTTCTCTTGCCTTGCATAATAAAGTAGCATGCCCTTCATGTAAATACCCCATCGTTGGAACAAAACCAATATTCTTTCCACTTGTACGAAGTTCGCTCGTAATTTGCTGCATCTCTTGCACTGTAGTTATGATTTTCATTACTGTTTTCCCCCGTATAACGCTAAGCATTCTTCTTCTTTCATTGTGAACGAATGTTTCTCTTCAGGAAATTGCCCTGTCTTCACTTCAGCAACATATTGAGAAATCCCACGTACAATTTCCTCTTGAACAGACGTATACTGTTTTACGAATTTCGGAACACGATTTACCCCATATGAGATGAGATCATGATATACAAGAACTTGCCCATCTACTTTTTGTCCCGCTCCAATCCCTATTATTGGAATTGTTAATTGCTTCGAAATTAATTCTGCTAACTGCATTGGCACACATTCTAACACAAGTGCTATCGCACCAGCTTCCTCACATTTCTTTGCATCGTCTATTAATTTCTTTGCACTTTCAGCATCTTTTCCTTGCACTTTATATCCACCCAATACTCCCACAGATTGAGGAGTTAAACCTAAATGCGCTACGACAGGAATTCCTGCATTCGTTAAATAATGAATCGTTGATATAACTTCTCCAGCACCTTCTACTTTTAGTGCATGTGCTCCGCTCTCTTGAACGATGCGGCGTGCATTCACCATCGTTTCTTGTAACGATATGTGATAAGACATAAACGGCATATCAGTTACAATAAATGTTTCTTTCGCTCCGCGGCGTACAGCTTTCGTATGATGAATCATATCCTCTACTGTTACAGGTACTGTTGAATCATATCCGAGTACAACCATCCCAAGAGAATCTCCAACTAAAATCATATCGACTTCAGCTTCTTCTGCTAATTTAGCAGAAGGATAATCATACGCCGTTAGCATCGTAATCGGCTCACCTTGCTCTTTCATCTTCAAAAAATCTGTTTTTGTTTTCAAAAACTACTCCTCCTTTATACAGGAGAGAGGCGATGGCCGAAATCATATAAAAAACCCCTCTGGCCATAAAAGGGCAGAAGGGTTGTGTGTTAGTCGGCATTATTCATCCCTCTGTCCCAGTCCGTTATTGGATCAAGGCAGAATCCAAGTTATTATTTTTTGTACTGCTTCGAATCATGGTGCAGTTCGCTCTGATACTGCCCACATTCGAACTAATTATAGCAAACTACAAAAAGAAATTACTACATTTTTTTGAAAAAATAATTTTTTATTTCCATTACGGTATGTGAAATTTAATTAGATAGTGTATATGCTATCTAGTTTTCACAGAGAATTCAGTCCTAAAAAATAAGTGGGTGTGTTTCTCATACATACCTTACAACTCCAAGTTAATTTCTTTTGTAATCCATTTAAATGCGAAAAATTGATTTAAAGATACTGATATTTTATTTGACTGTATAGTATAAGCCTAAAACTAATGATGCAGATTAATTGAAGAAAAGCACTTAGAAAAGGAGAATTGCGAATGTCTATGAACAAGTGGTTATTTCCATTACTCGGTTTGTTTGTAATGATTGTGAGTGTGATAACTTTAGACTCCATCAACGTAGTTGCCTCAGCTAACGTCGTAACACAACCTATTGAGTCAACGAAAGTGATTGAAGTCGAACTGAACGATGATTACTTTAATCCGAATGTCATCACTATTCCGATTGAAGAAACAACAACATTGTTATTAAAAAATAAAGGTAAGAACGAGCACACCTTTACAGTGAAAAAACTCGGAATTGACGTCGTAGTTGAGTCAGGAAAAGAAAAAAACATTACCATAAAACCTAAAAATACTGGTACATATGAATTAATATGTAGATACCATCTCCTTAAAGGAATGGAAGGAAAAGTAATAATCAAATAATAAGCAGCGCTAATCGAACGTTACTCTACATACAACTTAAGTTGTAAAAAGTATATTGTCACATTACAAAGCCTACTCAAAAATGTTGAAATAAAAAAGAAGTTCCAAAAAAGGAACTTCTTTTACTTCATTTCGATATCCGCAGAATGAATATGATGTATTTTCCCTTCATGGTCCTCCAGAAGCAATACACCCTCTTCTGTAATCCCTTTTGCTAGCCCCGTAATCGTCTGTCTCATCGTTCGGGCAGTAATTTCTTTCCCGATGCTCACAGCGTAACTTTCCCAAAGAATTTTAATTACAGAGAAACCATTTTGTAAATACTCTTCATATAATTTTTCTAGTTGTAAAAAGATTTGTTGCATAAGTTCCGCACGAACAATTGGCTTACCTGATTCAATCGCTAAAGAAGTGGCAATTTGCTGAATTTCCTCATCAAAATGTTCTTGTTTTTGATTCGCATTAATACCAATTCCCATAATGACAGCATTGATTTTATCAGGATCCGCTTGCATTTCTGTTAATATACCTACAGCCTTTTTACCTTGAATTAAAATATCATTCGGCCATTTAATTCCTACATTTACACCTGTGCATTTTTCAATTGCTTGTGCAACGCTAACAGCCGCTAGCAGAGTGAGCTGCGGGGCATGATGAACCGGGATCGATGGACGCAAAATAATACTCATCCAAATTCCTGTTCCTTTTGGCGAATGCCACTTTCTACTTAAACGGCCTCTACCTGCAGTTTGCTCTTCCGCAACGACAATTGTTCCCTCTTCTACTCCTTCATAAGCAAGTTTTGCTGCAATATGCTGAGTAGATTCAACTGATTCTTCAAAATAAACCGTTCTACCGATACGCTCTGTTTGTAATCCTAACTGAATTTCATTAGCAGTTACTTTGTCTGGCTTACCCGCAATGCGGTAACCTAATCGACGCACAGCTTCAAGTTCATATCCCTCATTCCGAAGGTCCTCCATATGTTTCCACACAGCGGTTCTTGAACAACCAAGTTTATCACTAATTGTTTGGCCAGATACAAACTCTCCATCCGCTTCAGAAAAAACTTGCAACAACTGCTTTCTTATAGTAGATTGCATCTTTGCAGCCACTCCCTTATACTCTCTTTCTCATTAACTACATTTCCTTGTACGATCGCTTCTTCGATTTTTTGAAGCATTTCAGCAACCCACGGACCAGGCTTTTTATTCGCCCAGTTTAATAGATCATTCCCACTCACATTCATTTCTTGACGACCCTTGATTGGCAATGCATGAAACATTGATTGTACTCGTTTAACAGATGTAGGGTTATAGTTTTCAATCATCGCTTCATATACTCTCTCTGCCATTTCAGCGATATGAATTCCCGTTTTATAAAGAAGGACTGTATCCCAATCCTTCTCCTTTCTCGTACGAATTGTTAATAAAACTGCGACAATATCTTTTATTTTTTTATTCGAAAACTTCCATTGACGTAAAAATACAGATGGATGCTCTTCTCCGATACAATATAAGAAAAATGCCCATGCCTCAATGTCTGTTTCAAAAGAATCCCATTTATACTGCGTAGCTTTTAACAGTCTCTCTTCTGACATTTGTAAATAGGGCAAATGAGAAAATAACTTCGTCTCTACTAATTCTTTGAGGCCCTTCACACAATAGGTACCAGTTAACAGTTTCTCAAACTCTACTGTGATGCGCTCAATTGCTATATGTTCTAGCAAGTGTCCATACGTTTCAATCGCTTGCTTCGTTTTTGTTTCTAAAGAAAACCCTAACGTACTTACAAACCGAATGCCACGTATCATTCTTAGTGCGTCTTCTTGAAAACGATTCGCTGCATTTCCAACTGTTACAATTTCTCTCTTTTGAATCGCTTCCTGCCCAGCAAATAAATCCACTATTTCGCCTTCTTCTGTCATAGCAA
This sequence comes from Bacillus cereus group sp. N12, assembly GCF_016483575.1. Lineage (NCBI taxonomy): Bacteria > Bacillati > Bacillota > Bacilli > Caryophanales > Bacillaceae > Bacillus > Bacillus cereus group sp. N12. The sequence continues at coordinate 96,013 of NZ_JAEHBO010000009.1, read as the reverse complement.
TCGCATTCATTGTGAAATCACGACGTTTTAAATCCTCTTCTAATGAACGAACAAATTGAACACTACTAGGTCTTCGAAAATCTTCATATTCGCTTTCTGTTCGAAAAGTGGTTACCTCATAAGGTTCACCATTTTCTACAACAATTACAGTTCCATGCTCAAGACCAACAGGAACATGTCTTGGGAATATATCCATTACTTCTTCTGGTAAAGCAGATGTCGCAATATCAATATCTCCAATCGGCCTATCGATAATAAGATCTCGTACGCTCCCACCAACAAAATAAGCCTCATGTCCTTGTTGTTTTAATATCTCAATAATAGAACTAGCTTTTTTAAATCTTTCCATTTTTGTCATCCCTTAGTATGTCATAGTAAATTGCTTCATATTGTGAGACGATTTTTTCTGAGCGGAACTGCTCATAAACACTTTCTCTTGCTCGCTCTCCCATATTACGGTGAAGCTCTTCATTCTTTAATAGCTGAATGGCTTGATTGGCCACACCTGTTGTATCGCCAACTTCACATAAATATCCTGTTTCACCATGTTGAATGACTTCTGGAATACCTCCAACCCTTGTTCCGATACAAGGTACACCACACGCCATCGCTTCTAATAAAACAAGACCAAAACTTTCCTTCTCTGATAGAAGCAACATTAAATCACTCATCGCAAGCAGTTCTGCAACATTATCTTGCTTCCCTAGGAATAAAACGCGATCTTCAATATGTAAATTCTTCACTATCTGTAAAATTGTACAAAATTCTGGTCCGTCTCCAACAAGAAGCAATTTCGCATCAACTTCTTTAGCAACTTTAGCAAATGCCTGAACAACATCCTGCACACGTTTCACTTTACGGAAATTTGAAATGTGAATAAGTACCTTTTCACTCTCACTTATACCGTATTCTTTCTTTAATTGAGACATATTACGCTTGAAATATACACGTTCGTCTATAAAGTTATATACCGTTTGAATGTCTTTATTTGGTTTTACAAGCTCATGCGTTTCGTCAATTAATGAATGCGAGACAGCAGTAACAACATCAGACTGCTCAATACCAAAACGAATTAAATTATTTAACGAAGGGTCGGAACCTAACACAGTAATATCTGTTCCATGCAAGGTTGTAACAATTTTAATACGCTCACCAATCATTTGTTTCGCTAAATAAGCACAAATTGCATGCGGTATTGCGTAATGCACATGTAAAATATCAAGACTTTCTCTTTGTGCAACCTCTGCCATTTTACTCGCTAACGCTAAATCATATGGTGGATATTGAAATACAGAGTATTGATTCACCGTCACTTCATGAAAATAAATGTTTGGATACACTTTATTTAATCGAAATGGTAAACCCGATGTAATAAAATGAATTTCATGCCCGCGTTCCGCCAATTGCTTTCCTAATTCTGTTCCAACAACTCCAGAACCACCTACAGAAGGATAACATGTAATACCTATTTTTAATTTCATTTACATCCCCCTATTAAATCAGCATGTAATAAAACCGGTTTCTTACTCATAAATCCTTCGGCATACAAGACTCCAACTTCTTTCCCAAACATCTTCTCACGAGCGACCACAGTTTCAACGTAACCTTCTGTTAACGGCGTCTTAACACCATCACTCCCTGTTGAAAACTGACTTTCATACGCTTCTAATGCTTCCACTTTTTGCGATAGGTACTCACTAATATCTATACAAAAATTCGGTTTATGAAAACCATTAATCATATAATTATAAAAAGACTCCACACGATGTGGTGGAAGTTCTGGCATATATTTACGGATTCCTGCTGAAAAAATAGCCTCTTCCACAAGCTTTGCACAATTTGCATGATCTGGATGACGATCTTCATCGTATGGTGCAAAAACGAGTTTTGGTTTATATGTACGGATCACCTTTACAATTTCACGTATAAACTCTTCTTTCATATACAAACCACGATCTGGCATCGCTAAATTCAGTCTCGTTTTTACTCCCATTATACGAGCTGCGATCTTTGCTTCTTCTTTTCTCAACTCTATCGTTCCATTTGAAGAAAGGTCAGCTTCTGTTAAATCACAAATACCTACTTCAAACCCTTGCTTCGTATATTTTGCAATGGTACCTGCCATGCCGATTTCAACATCATCAGCATGAGCACCAAACGCTAATATATGTAATCCACTCATAATTGTTCCCCTCATTTTCTTAACTTGCGATAATCTAAATCCCCTCGTTCTAATGCGTGCATTAACATTTCAGCACTTGCCATGTTCGTTGCAAGTGGAATCGCATATACATCACATAAACGAAGTAATGCATTTACATCTGGCTCATGCGGCTGAGCAGTTAGTGGATCTCGGAAAAAAATCACCATATCCATATCGTTTTTTGCAATCATGGCACCGATTTCTTGATCGCCACCAAGAGGACCCGACTGATATCTTGTTACAACTAAGCCAGTTGCCTCCATAATGCGAAGTCCTGTCGTTCCTGTTGCAAACAATTCATGTTTTTCAAAAATTGGTTTATATGCGTACGCAAACGAAACCATGTCATTTTTCTTTTTGTCATGTGCGATTAAGGCAATTTTCATCCGTTGTCTCCCCTTTAGTCGATAATGTTTTCTAAACCGTACACAAGATGATCAATGTTCATTACTGTTTCAATTGATAATTTTACACCTGACATAAATGATGCACGATTGAATGAATCATGGCGAACCGTTAACATTTGTCCATCCCCGCCGAACATTACTTCTTGGTGTGCAATAAGTCCCGGTAAACGTACACTATGAATGTGAATACCGTCTACATTTGCACCACGAGCACCTTCTAGTTGCTCTACTTCGTTTGGATGACCTTGCTGCTTTGATTCACGATTTTGACGAATTAATTCTACTGTTTTGACAGCTGTACCAGATGGTGCATCTAATTTTTGATCATGGTGTAATTCAATTACTTCAACATCTTGGAAGTACTTCGCTGCCATTTGTGAAAATTTCATCATAAGAACTGCACCAATTGCAAAGTTTGGAGCGATAATTGTTCCTACTTTATTATCTTTTGCATTTTCTGTTAATTGCTTTAGTTCTTCTTCCGTAAATCCAGTTGTACCAATAACAGATCGAAGTCCACGTTCAACTGCAAGTGTCACATGTTTCTTTCCAACTTCTGGTGTTGTTAAATCTAATAATACATCTGCTTCCACTTCATCTAAACAAGTATGTAAATCTGCGTAAATCGGTGTATCTAACATCGGCATACCAGGTAAGTCTGAAATCTTTTCTCCACCGTGCTTATAGTCTACTGCTGCTACTAAATTGAAATGTTCTGTTCTTTCCATAAGAAGGACTGCTTCATGTCCCATACGCCCTCTTGGTCCAGCGATAATTACTTTAATTTCTTTCATTATTCTTTCTCTCCCTCATCAATGCGTGTCCAGCGATCTTTATCACGTGTATTAAATTTTTCCATTACAATGTTATGCGCTGTTTCTAAATCAATATTTAAACTATTTGCCATACAAATCATAACAAACAATACATCTCCAAGCTCTTCTTCAATACTACGTTCTGTTTCAGTTGTTTTCTTCGGTTTCTCACCGTAGTAATGGTTTACTTCCCTCGCAAGCTCTCCCATTTCTTCCGTTAAACGAGCCATCATTGCAAGCGGACTGAAATAACCTTCTTTAAACTGACCAATATATGCATCTACTTCTTTCTGCATATCTTTCATCGTTTTTGCTTCCATACTAATCACCTCTAATCCTTCCTCTTTCATGTTAGCCAATTCATCGCGATTTGACAAATATTATTCCCCGCCAAACACCTATTTGCGACCCTTTTTTGGATAGACTATAATGAAGTGAAACTTTCTTTTGCGGTTTTGGCAAAAAATCAGCTAAAATCAATTGTTTTTTTATAGCCTTCGCTATTTTTATTAACAACTAGAAATTACTTATCATTATGTTTTACCGTTTCAGCGGAGCAATGCAATCTACATAATTAGGGGGATTTCTATATGACATCGAGTTTGAAGATTCGAAATATCATTTTCATTTTAATCGGTTCCGCTATTTTTTCTTTCGGTATTGTGAATATCAATATTGAAAATCACCTTGCAGAAGGTGGATTTACCGGTATTACACTATTATTGTATTTTCTATTTAAGTTTGACCCTTCTTATTCAAACTTAATTTTAAATATCCCTATATTTTTTATTGGTTGGAAGTTACTCGGAAGAACGACATTTATCTATACACTAATCGGCACATTCAGCGTATCTTTATTTCTATGGATTTTTCAGCGTTACGACGTTCTTAACTTACATTTAAACTTACAAAATGATATGACACTCGCGGCTTTATTCGCCGGGGCATTTATCGGTATCGGTCTTGGCATAATATTTAAATATGGGGGGACTACTGGCGGTGTAGATATTATCGCAAGACTCGCTCATAAATATGTTGGCTGGAGTATGGGGAAAACAATGTTTATGTTTGATGCTATCGTCATTATCGTCTCTATTCTTACCTATTTATCATACCGCGAAGGCATGTATACGTTAGTTGCTGTTTTTATCGGAGCGAAAGTCATTGACTTTATGCAAGAAGGAGCCTATGCGGCAAAAGGAGCAACTATTATCTCAGATAAAAACGATGAAATTGCTGCCCAAATTTTATCTGACATGGAGCGCGGAGCAACCTTTTTAAAAGCTGTTGGATCGTATACGAAAGTGGAACGGAACGTATTGTATTGCGTTGTCGCTAAAAATGAAATCGTGAAATTAAAAAATATTATTACTTCTGTAGATCCTCATGCCTTTGTTGCTGTAAGTGACGTACATGATGTAGTTGGTGAAGGTTTTACATTAGATGAAAATAAAAATCCGTTACATAATTAAATTCAACTAGAAAAGCTCTTTAGCTTTTCTAGTTTTTTATTACATATCTTTTAAGCTTCTCCCAATCCTCATAAATAAGCTCCAACAAACTCCGATTATAAAAAATAGAAGCTGGATGAAAGGTCGGAAAAATAGAATATTCTTTTTCTGTCCATACAAATTCTGTACAGCAACTATCTTTCAATTGTTGCACGGGTTGTTTTAACAATTCTCCATGAACATCTGTAATTTTATGATTTTTACCGACTAAACGCTGTAATGCAATATTACCAAGCGTAACGATAACAGGAGGGTCTATATATTCCAACTCATAATCTAATAAAGGTGCATGAGCAAGTATTTCTCCTTGATTTGGTGTTCTATTATACTTTTTCTGTATTTTTTCGCCATTTCGTTCTTTTTTCTCTCGCCATTTATATGGCCTACTCCGGACCGCACTCGTAATATATACTTCTTCCCTTGTAACATGAATACGTTCTAAAAACTCCATTAAATGTTTTCCAGCTCTACCGCTAAACGGAATCCCATTATGAATTTCTGTTTCACCAGGTGCTTCACCAACGAGCATAATTTTGGGGTTTCCAGGGCCTTGTCCACTTAGAAAACCTTCTAGCTGATACGAAGCACTACGCTCTTTCACTTGCTTTACTATATAGTCTGGATATTCCATTATCTCCCCCCTCATCGTATGCTACTTAATTATGATTTCCCTACAATATTTCTTTCATTTTATCCTGTCCATTTATTACAGATAATAAAAAAAGACTATCAAAATTGATAGTCTTTAGTCGTCGCTACGCTGCATACCAGTATATATTAATACAAGACGTAATAATTCAAATACCGCTACAGCTGCAGCTGCTACATATGTTAATGCTGCCGCATTTAATACTTTACGAGCTTGGCCGTACTCATCTGTCGATACGATACCAAGTGCTTCAATTTGTTGCATTGCGCGTTTTGATGCATCAAACTCAACTGGTAATGTAACAAGTTGAAAAACAACACCTGCTGCCATCAAAATAATTCCTAGCAACAATAAACCAGACATTTGTGCAAACACACCAATTAAGACGAAAACCCAAGACATATTCGAGCCAAAATTAGCAACTGGCACTAATGAATGACGAACACGCATGAAATTATAATCTTTTGCATCTTGAATCGCATGCCCTACTTCGTGTGCTGCTACTGCTGTACCAGCAACTGAATGGCCATAATAGTTATCTGTTGATAATCGAACTGTTTTGGCAGTTGGATCATAATGGTCTGATAAATGACCTGGCGTTTCTTCTACAGCTACGTTGTATAATCCGTTTTCATCTAAAATTTTCCGAGCCACTTCTGCTCCTGTCATACCTGATGTTGAATAAACTTGTGAATACTTGCTATAGGCACTACGTACTTTTGACTGTGCATACAACGGTATGATCAAAATGATCGCGAAGTAAATTAAATAAAACATCATGAACCTCCATTGAAGTTTTAATTATAGTACTTCTCATTCTATTTTTTTCTGCCACCATTGTCAATGAATAAACCTTACAATCCGTATCTTTATTTATCCCGCTATTTGTAGACAGTTAGACTCCCACCTCAAAATTCTGCTGGAGCAAAGAAGTTAGGCGGTATATCCACTGCCCGTAAACGCCCGATTGATGAGGGCTAATAATCAATGAGGGATGAACCTCCCCACTGAGTAAAGTTTCACTTTATCGCATTATCTATTTTTAGAATGTACATTACTTTTTCTTTTCTCTCGCTCGCCTTTATACTTTCTCCATCCAACATAAGTTAATGTGAATAAAATAAGTCCTCCAGTAATTGTCATAAACCAAATGAGAGAGGGGGCAATTTCATCTTTTTTTACTGTGTGAAATATCTTTTGCAAATCTCCTTTAATGATTCCTAATTGCATTTGGCCACCTTTCGTTTTTAACATAACGTTACGAAATTCATCCAAATAAGATAAATGAGCATTTACACGTTGCACCTCGTTTTCTGGCAAAGCAATCATTAGGCTTGGGTAAATAATATTAAATTCATTTAAGAATGTATTTAACGTTTGCTGAAACTGTCCAGTATCTTCTTTTTTCATCGCTTTTTCCATTTGAGAAAAAGCATCCATTACTTTCCCTTCTCTTTCCATCCAAAGCGGTTGATATTTCGATACTTGCGCATCAACAGCAAGTTGTAATGCTATCACATTATCAATTTTAACTTGCTTACCTAAATCTTCTTCCGAGAGAGATTGTTTCGCTTTGTCGTAAGCTAAAGAAATGACTCTAATTTGATCTGGTGTTACTTCTTGCTTCTTTTCATTCCCCTTCACTAAAAACTGCTCCGAGAAATATTGTAATACTTGTACTGCTTTTTCATCTTCATTACGCTTCACTAACTGTAACGAGTCGTCTAGCAACCCCGTTAGTTCACTCCACTCTTCAGCATATATACGTAACGGAAACATTATAATTAGAAATGCTATCAATCCAATTAATGTTCTCTTCATCCCGGTCCCCCCTATAACTACTAGTACAAAATATGTGGAATTGGACAAGAATAGAACAGAACTGTCCCGAAAAATATATTATCGTTTTACAAACAAAAAAATTCTCTTTAAGCAGAGAATTTTTCCTTTGAAATCCTTTTCTTTTTTACGAAATATCTATACAAGCTGTAACAAAGTACACTACCACCTAAAATGAATAATAAAATAGCACACGCCGCATGCATAAAAAATTCTTCTGGTAGCATTAAAATAATCGGATCCGATTCAATATCAAACATCCAATAATCGTTACTGAATAACAGCTTATGGAATAATACAAAACTCTTTTCAAAATTAATAGCGATTGGCAACACCAGTGCTATCGGAAATATAATTGTTACAATCGATCCATGCAGTAAAAATTTTTCGTTTTTTCTTTTTAATAAATAAACGCCGCCTATCACTACAATCATAATTGTCGCATACATCACATATTGAATCTTTACTATAATATTTTTAACATCTACAAAATGAATACGACCATTTGTAGACATATCTAATGTCGGTAAATGTAATGCTCCGTCATAAAACGGAGATAAATATGTAATTAGCACATCATAATTTCTCTTAATTTCATCTTTTGTCATATCCGCTAAATCTGGAATGTTTAAAAAATCAATTTCAAAATAATACAGCCATTTTCCATATACAACTGCCATTGTTGCAAGTGCAAAAATAGAAAATGCTATGCTATATGAAACAACTAACGTAATCAATCGATCCAATATTTTTCCACTCTTACTTCTCTTCATTTTCTCCCCCTAAATGTTCACACCATCATAAAGAAAACTGTTTTCGGCGCTCACGTAAGCAATAATAGTATGTGATGCACAGTACGACAATACTTAACCAAAATGTAAAATAACCAATTTTCTCTACAAACAAATGCATAATTCCGTATCTCGGCATTTGCCAAAATAAATAATCAATTGCGTCATTATGTAATGTCCATATACCTGCTACTACAAAATGCCATTTTTTTATACGGTAAAACGGAGCATATAACACTCCCTGCACTGCCATTGCAAAATGCGATAGCATTAACATATACCCCATCAGGCCAATAGGACCTTTTACATAAATCATAACCCCATTTACAACAACAGCCCATACACCATATTTTATTAAAGTTACAATTGCCAGCGCCTCTATTAATCCCCAGTTTCGCTTTACCAAGAAAGCAATTAAAACAAAGACAAAAAAGAGAGTCGCCATAGGACTATCTGGTACAAACGGCCAAAATATAGGTGACGTTTCTTTTAATTGATTTCCATACCATATAAATCCGTAAATTGTACCTAGTATGTTAACAATCAATAAAAATAATAATACTGAGCGTTGTCTTAACATTGCATACAAGTAAACCAAGCTGTATGTCCAACACCTTTCATTCTTTCCTCAAACTCTACTCTATTATATAGTAAACTTTCTGTCATCAAAATAAAAAGCTGACCACAAAATTTGTAGTCAGCTTTTCTATTACTTTTTATTATACTTTGCAACGAATTCCGAAAGCTTTTTCAGTTCTTCATCCGTACCTTTAAATACACCTTTAGGCATGGAACCTTTTCCATCTTTCGCAATTTTAGCGATTTCTTCAGGTTTTAAAGTTAAGTTCTGCAAAGCTGGTGCTGCCGCCCCGCCTTGTAAATTATCACCATGACACGTTAAACAAGTATTTTTTTGCATTAACTTATAGCCGTCATCATTTTTATCAACTGGTGCTGTTTTTACAATTGCGCCTTGTTTCTTTGCGGCTTCCCAGTCGTGGTGTGCTACAGATTCCCAAGTTAAAAAGATAATCGATGCAATTGCTAAAAGCATAAATCCAGTTGCTACAGGACGCTTCAACGGGCGTCTTTCTGGACCTCGATCGAGAAATGGAGCTAACAGTAATGCTCCAAACGCAATCCCTGGCATAATAAACGCTCCAATTACAGTAAATGAACCAGAAGCATAAGAATACTTTAGTAACTGATACAAAAATAAGAAATACCAATCTGGAAGTGGTATATATCCGGCATCTGTCGGATCCGCCATTCTCTCAAGCGGTGACGGATGTGCCACTGTTAAACATAAATAACCGATTAAAAAAACTGCACCAACCATCCATTCTTTTAACAAGAAGTTCGGCCAAAATGCTTCTGTTTTTCCTGGGTATTCAGAATAATCTTTTGGAATATTTGGTTTCCGAGCTACTGGTACTCGAGAATCTCCTACAAATTTCATTCCTTTGCCGCGATGCATAATCTCCCTCCTTTAGTTCTTTCCCCTTTAATTTAGCAATCTCTTATAGTGGACCGGAAATACCTTGTTTGCGAATCATGATGAAGTGGAAGGCCATTAAACCTAGAAGTGCTGCTGGTAAGAAGAAGACATGAATAGCAAAGAAGCGAGTTAATGTTTGAGCGCCAACAATTTCGGAATGACCAGCGAGTAATGTTTTAATATAAGGACCAATGAGCGGCGTTTGCTCTGCGATTTGAATCCCTACTTTCGTAGCAAATAACGCTTTCATATCCCACGGTAATAAATATCCGGTAAAACCAAGACCTAACATAACAAAGAAAATAAGAACACCAACAATCCAGTTTAACTCACGAGGTTTTTTATACGCACCTTGGAAGAAAACTCTGAGTGTATGTAAAAACATCATTACAATTACGAGACTAGCACCCCAGTGGTGCATGCCACGAACAATTTGCCCGTACGCAACTTCATTTTGTAAATAGTAAACAGATTCCCACGCATTTTTAATATCAGGCACATAATACATCGTCAAAAACATTCCAGATAAAATTTGAATTACAGTAACGAAAAAGGTAAGTCCTCCAAAGCAATAAACGAATGCAGAAAAGTGATGTGCCGGGTTTACATGTTCAGGTACTTCATGATCAGCGATATCGCGCCATATCGGTGTAATATCTAAACGTTCATCTACCCAATCATAAATTTTATTTAGCATCTACTTTGCACCCCCTTTTGGCTTCGCTTTTCCTAAATACAGCGTTCCATCTTTCACTTTAGACTCGTACACATCAAGCGGAGCAAGTGGCGGTGTGCCTTTAATGTTCATACCATCTTTTGTATAACGTCCTCCGTGACACGGGCAAAAGAATTGATTCGGATGTGCTTTGTCCGAATTCCAGTTCACTGTACACCCTAAATGTTTACACACTGGAGAAAATGCAACGATGTCTCCGCTTTCATCTTTATGCACCCAAGCAGATTTTGGCTCTTCAGACTTGTACCATCCGTCAACCTGTTTCACCTTAAAGTCGAAACGCTTCGGCTCTGTTGTAATATCCTTTACTTGCGCAACAGCAACCATATCTGTTCCCGCTTCTTTTCTTAACACCGGATCAAGCGCAAATCGCGTCATCGGCATTAAAATACCCGCTGCCATAAAGCCTCCTACTCCTGTAAGTGTGTAATTTAAAAACTGTCTTCTTGACACACGATGTTCTTTCTCGCTCACGAAAATTTCCCCCCTCTATCAGAAATTGTCCCCTCGTGAAAAATAATATAAAAAATAAATACTAGGACACTATCATGATATAATACCCTCATGCACAGGTCAATATCATACTACTCATAATAATAAGAACTTTCTGTTTATTGCTATTTTCCCCATTTTTCTTCTAACATTACCATTATATTTTTTATATGAGCGTGAATGACTTCTCTCTTCGCTTGATCACTAAATTGTTCTAACGCTAATGAGGGTAACCAAAATAAATCCCCCTGTAACTCTTGCATATCTTCTTTCCATGAAAAATCACTTGTAACATAAGCAATATGTTTAAAGCCTTGACTTTGTAAATGATCTGTCCATTCTTGCAAACGAGCTTTTTCATTCTTTTGACTTTCTACTAAATACGTAAATGCAGGTAGTAACAGCACTCTTCCTTTATATTCTCTTTCCAACTCCATACTCAACAATTCAATAAATTCACCTTGTTCTACTACCGTTTTCATTTCTTTTGCTGCTGAAATTGACAAAAGAGGTATTACCCCTGTATCTACATACTCCCTTGCTTGCTCAAACTGTTCCACGTCTTTTACAATCCATTTCACATTTCTTCCCTCCCTCCAGCTAAAATGACAGAACTTTCACTTTATATATATTAAACCATACTAAAAGGGGTAAAAAAAGAAAAACTACCCAAGATAGGTAGTTTTTCTTAAAAAAGTCCGAAATTTGTAAAAATTTAATAATTCAAATAAATCCTATAAAGTCTTTAACTCCGCTGTTAACCTATGAAACGCTTCCTTATCTTGCTTATCCAACGCTTCATCAATTTGTTTCAAAAGACGTTCTCTTCTAAATGAAAATACACTCTCTTCTAAAAATCTCTCTGCAAGTAAACGATCTTTTTCATTTACTTCAATATGCTTTGGTAAATATGGATTGTCTTCTAATACAGCTACATAGTTTGCGTTTTGGAACGATGATTTAAAGTTGAGTTGAATATAAATATCCTCATCTCGATTTAAACGAATATCATGAAACGATTTTTCAGCATCTGTGGTCATAACATTTTGTTTAAAAAAGTGAAACGGTGTGTCTTTCACGCAATTTGCTGACATCACTAAGCCACGCGGACAATATTTTGCATGCTCTACGAAGTGGACTTTATGCATTAATTGGTCGTGACTCATTAAATAATTCAAAATCCATACACATTCACGCTGTTTCAGTTGGTAATTATTCAAAAACCATTTTACAAAATCCTTCTTCTCGTTTACAGAAACAGGGGTATTCATAGCAATTAAGTCCCTCCTCTGTCTTTCTCTTTTCTTTTTAGATTCAAGAAGCGGCATTCAGTTTCCTTCCAACTTATGAAAAATCCTCTAAATTATATAACAACTCTTCAATATGAATTTGTGTCGGGTCTAGTTGTAATAACTGAGTAAACACTTCTTTGGCCTCTTTTCGCATTCCTTCTTCCAATAAGAAATAACCGTACTCTTCCAAGAAGTCTGGATGATTCTTAAAAGAAGTATATGCACTTTCATAGTGCTTTAATGCATCCGAATACATTTCTAATTGTTTTTTTGCAAACGCAAGATCCCAAAGTAGTTGTGTATCTGGCTCTCCGCTATCAATAGCACGCTCTACAACTGTGATTAACTCTTCATACTTTTCTTGTCCTTTTAAAATATATGCATATTTTAATATTGCACCTAAATGTCCTGGATCTAACTCAAGCGCTTTTTGAAGCACTTCCTCTGCCTCTGCTACTTTTCCTAATTTAGCTGCAATGCTCGCTAATTCTACATAAAACGGAACAGCAAGCTCATCTATTTTAATTCCTTCTTGAAGTGTTTCATAGCTTTCTTGCAGCATTCCTTCTTTTTCATAGCTTTTCGCTAAATACATGTATAGTGATGCGTACTCAGGATCTAATTCTTTTAGTTCTTGCCAAGCACCAATTGCTCTTTGATATTCTTCTCCTTGATATAATGTGAAAGCATATCCAAATAAGGAGTGAATATCTTTTTGCTCCTCTAAGCCTGCTTCATAGTAAGAGATCGCTTCTTCCCAGTTTCCAATTGCACTTAACGTTTCTGCGAGACGAAGTGCAATGACAACACCCCCCATTACTTTATGTTCCGCTAATAGCGACTCGTAATAAGTAATTGCCTTTTGTTCTTCACCTTTACTACTATATAATTCTGCTAATCCAAACGTAATAACAGGTTCGTCAGGCATCAATTCTTTCGCCTTTAATAGTTTTTGCTCTGCTACATCATCAAAACCTTGCATTTGGAATAAATCTGCAACAAGCAATAACGATTGAACATATAAATCATCATTTTCTGGAATATCATGAAGTACTTCAATCGCTTCATCTTCTTTATCTAAATCAATATATAATTCTGCTAAAAATACCGTAAATTCACTCTCTTCTGGATATAGCAAGCGTAAATCTTCTGTTATTACTAGCGCCTCATCCGTAAACCCAAGTGTATGATAGTAGCGAGCGATATCATACTTCTCTTCATCATTCGCAACTTGTAATTGTTCTTTTAATAATTGTAATCCTTTTTCCGCTTCACCATTTTCAATATATGACACAGCTTGTTCAAACTTTTGCATAAACGTCTCCTTTAATTCTAAAAAATATTCTCTTCTGTTCATTTACCCCGCTATTAACGGGCAGTAAGACCGCCACCTCAAAATTCAGCTAAGGCAAAGAAGTTAGTTTTGGGATCAACTGCCCGTAAAAGCTCGATTGGTTCAACTAATAATTAGCGGGGGATAAACATCCCCCACTGATTAAAGTTTCACTTTATCATAAGCAACGCACTGTTATAACGCAACCTTTAGAATGAGCATGCTCCTTCTTGTACTTTTTCTTATAGCGTAGCTACTTGTTCAAAAAGTTCGGATGTGACACCGATCCCTCACTACTTTCTATTGTACCGTTTTCTTTCATGACCGTGCAAATAACTTCCCTTATTAATTATGAAGCAACACCAACCAAGCTTTTAGGAGCTGTTCATGCGGGATAAAAAAGACTCCTATAAAAGGAGCCTTCACAATTTCTTAAGAATAGGTTTCTTCTTTCTTAACTTGCTCATTTACAAGCTCTTTCAGTAATTCTATAATTTCATCATTTTCTTCTTTCAATCCGACGGTAATACGAATGCCATCATGTATTCCAAATGCAGCACCAGAACGAACAATATATCCTTTCTTCATTAATCGTTCGAAAGCTTCATTACCAGAAATACCAAGTTTTAAGAAAATGAAATTTGTTTGAGACGGATAATAGAATACGTTATATTCCTTACAAAATGCATAGTATTGATTTAACCCTTCAGCATTTTTTTGCACACAGTCTTGTAAAAATGTTTGATCTTCTAATGCAGCTATTGCTACAGCTTGGGCTACAGTCGATGTATTGAACGGTAACCTTGCTACTTCCAACTGCCCGATTAACTTCGCATCACCAATCGCATATCCAATTCGAAAAGCAGCTAAGCCATATGCTTTTGAAAATGTACGTAATACCATAAGATTTTCATATTTTTCAAGAAGTGGCAATGTTTGCGGATAGTCTTTTGCTTCCGCATATTCATAATATGCTTCATCCATAATAACGAGCGCTGACTTAGGTACTGATTCTAAAAATGAAAGTAATTTTTGTTTCTCTACATATGTACCTGTCGGGTTATTCGGATTACAAATCCACACAATCTTCGTTTTATCATCTACTTGTTGTAACATTGCATCTAAATCGTGAATGCCATCTTTAAGTGATACTTCACGAACTTCTGCCCCTTCAATAACAGCATGGTGATGGTATTGCGAGAATGTAGGATTCGCCATTACAACATTTGTTCCTTCATGTAGTAAGGCACGGCTAATCATTTGAATAACTTCATCTAACCCACTACCAAATAACAGTTGTTCCGCTTTTACACCTAAATGATCAGCTACTTTTGTCCGAAGTTCAAAAGCATATCCATCTGGATAAAGAGCGTATTGACTCACTAATGATGTTAACGCTTCTGTCACATTTGTAGAACAACCGAATGGATTTTCGTTCGATGCTAATTTCACAATTTTTGATAATCCATATTCTCTTTTTACTTCTTCAATATTTTTCCCAGGTACATATGCTCTCAAAGTTAACAATTGCTCTTTCACTCTCATTTTTCTTCCCCCAGTCATTTTATTGAATTCGATTACAGTAAGTGATTATAATCCCTTACTGTAATCTTTTATCATAACCGTCACTATTACGAAAACATCTCTAAATAAGCACTTCATAACTGTTCCCTATATTTTTAAGCCATATCCTTTTGAAATGCTTCTAACGCAATATGAACAGTCTCATCAGGAATAGATACGACGTTCACCACCCCATATTCCTGCATAAGTACCATATGAATTGTTCCAGCATTTGCTTTCTTATCTTGTTTCATCAGTTGAACGAGGCGCTCTACATTCAAATCGCTTGGCATTTTTGGATAGCCGTATTGCAAGAACCACTGCTTTATCTCTTCATAAGCAAGATCAACTTTATACACTTGCTCACTTAAAAATAAAGCAAATAACATCCCAACTGCTACTCCGTCACCGTGAGTAATATTTCCATATCCAATCTCTTTTTCAAGAGCATGCCCTAGCGTATGTCCAAAGTTCAAATGAGCACGTACACCTTTTTCTGTTTCATCTTGCGATACAATATTTGCTTTTATAGGAATCGCCTTCATTAATATGTGAATTAACTTCTCATCACGAAGATCCGCCAATGTTTGCACTTCTTCTTTTAACCAATGATACAGTTCAACATCACCAATCAAAGCATGTTTTATCACTTCTGCAAAACCTGAACGCCATTCTTTTTCAGGAAGAGAGTATAAAAATGGTGTATGATATACAACCGCTTCTGGCTGATGGAATGCACCAATCATATTCTTCCCTAACGGATGGTTAATTGCTACTTTCCCGCCTACTGCACTATCGTGAGCTAATAAAGTCGTTGGAACTTGGACAAAGCGAATGCCACGCATAAACGACGCAGCAACAAAACCAGCCAAATCTCCAATCATTCCGCCTCCAAGTGCGATAATTAAAGAATTTCTATCTAATTTATTTTCAAGAGCTGACGTATGAGCCGCATAGAAATTTTCAAAAGACTTCTCTTTTTCACCACTCGGTACAACGAATGAAAATACTTCTTGCTCTACTTGCAATGCATTCACAACTGTCTGTAAATGTAAAGATGCAACAACTTCATCTGAAATGATCATTACGTTAGATACAACTGGCTGCATATTTTGAACAAATGTTGTCAAATGTAATAATGCCTCTTTCCCAACATGTACATCATATTCTTTTGATTTCGTTTGAATATGTATGTTTTCCATTAAAATCCCCTCGCATATTCATTATGTTTCTCCATATTTTCACGAATAAGATCCATACGATCTAATCCAAATTGTTCTATTAAAGCCGTCGCTAATTCCCAAGCCACAACAGCTTCTGCAACGACACTAGCTGCTGGTACAGCACAACTATCTGAACGTTCAATGCTTGCTGTAAAAGGTTCTTTCGTATCAATATCCACACTTTGAAGAGGTTTATATAGTGTAGGTATCGGTTTCATCACACCGCGCACAACAATTGGCATTCCAGTCGTCATACCGCCTTCTAATCCACCTGCATGATTCGTTCTTCGTGTATATCCACGTGCTTCATTCCACAGAATTTCATCATGAACTTCACTTCCGGGTCTATGCGCTGCTTCAAAACCAATTCCAATCTCAACACCTTTAAAGGCATTAATGCTCATAATCGCGGCTGCTAATTTCGCATCCAGTTTTCGATCATAATGCACATAACTTCCTACTCCAATTGGCATTCCTTCCACAATTACTTCAACGATGCCACCGATTGAATCACCATTTGCTTTCGCATCATCAATTGCTTTTATCATTTGGTTGCCAGCTTCTTCATCTAAACAACGTACAGGTGATGCTTCTGTAATACTTTTTAATTCTTCAATTGAACGATACGTAATCTCCTTAGCTTGTACACCGCCAATTTCAATTACATGGCCTGCCACTGTAATACCAAGTTCCGCTAACACTTTTTTAGCAACCGCACCAGCAGCAACACGCACTGTCGTTTCGCGTGCTGAAGAACGTTCAAGTACATTTCTCATATCTCTATGACCATATTTAATCGCACCATTTAAATCAGCATGTCCAGGTCTTGGTTTTGTTACTTTCCTCTTCATTTCTTTTTCTTCTTGTTCCGTTAACGACTCTGCACCCATAATTTTTGTCCAGTGTGCAAAATCACGATTTTCAACAACAAGTGCAATTGGAGAACCTAATGTCTCTCCATGTCTAACACCACTTGCAATTTGCACTTGATCTGTTTCAATTTGCATGCGTCTACCACGCCCATATCCCTTTTGCCTTCTAGCTAACTCTTCATTTATATCATCCGCTACTAAAGGCAGTCCTGCTGGAATACCTTCTATAATCGTTGTAAGTTGTGGACCATGAGATTCACCAGCTGTAATATATCGCATACGTTATTCCTCTTTTCGTATATGTATTTATCTCGCTATATTAAGCAATGATATTATCTTTCATTACTCTAAAAATATGAAAGAAATTATATGATTGATCAGCCATTCGCTTATTCTCCGATAGGCCTTTTACTTTACATATCAATATATCATAACCGCTCTAACTTCGTAACTAATCCAAATAAAAAAAGTGCAAGAAGAATACCCCTATTCTTCTTGCACTTTTTACTATTATCACAGTGATTAAAGCGTTTACAAATTATTTCAAAATAATTAGTAAATCCATTCATTCATTAATTTTGAGTAGTCTACCAATTCTTCTTCTTTAAAGAAAATAGCAATCTCGCGCTCTGCGCTTTCTAAAGAATCAGAACCGTGGATAATGTTTTTCGCAACAGTTACACCGAAATCTCCACGAATTGTTCCAGGAGCCGCTTCATGTGGTCTTGTTTTACCCATCATATTACGAGCTGTATCTACTACACCTTCACCTTGCCATACCATTGCAAATACAGGTCCAGATGTAATAAAGTCTACTAATTCACCAAAGAAAGGTTTTTCCTTATGCTCACCGTAGTGTTGTCCAGCAATTTCCGGAGTGACTTGCATTAATTTTGCACCAACTAATTGAAAGCCCTTTTTCTCAAAACGAGCTACAATTTCCCCAATGAAGGCACGTTGTACACCGTCTGGTTTTACCATTAGAAATGTTTTTTCCATAAAAAATCTCTCCACTTCTGAATTATGTATGTAATTGTATATCCCCACACACATATTAACACCCTTATCACAATTGTGCAATAGTTTTGAAATAGAGAGATTATTTTATTTTTTAGAATAAACACTAAAATTTTCGTTTTCCAATATACTTTGCAACATTTTGTAATGCATACTTTGCTTGCCCACGTGGGAGTGGTTTTATTATTTCCAATGCTTTATGTAAATAACGTTCGCTAAACGCAAATGCTTGATCAATAGCTGTACTATTTTTTACAGCATCAATAATTTCTTTCATTTCACTTGCTGTTGTATTTTCATGTACAGAAGTGATTTTCTTGCGGAGTATTGGATCTTCCATCGCATATAAAGCAGGCAGCGTAATATTTCCTTGTAGTAAGTCACCACCAGCAGGTTTTCCAAGTTTCTCTTCTGTTGAAACGAAATCTAAAATGTCATCAATAATTTGATAAGACATTCCTACGAAATACCCATACCAAAACAAACGATTTACCATATCACGATTAGCACCAGCAGCAATCGCCCCTAGCTGACAACTCGCAGCAATTAATAATGCTGTTTTTCGCTTTATCCTTCTTAAATACGTTCGTAAATTTTGGTCATAGTTATATTTATCTTTAATTTGTTCAATTTCACCTTTACATACTTCTAAAATTGTATGCGACAGTGCCTGATGCGCCTCTGGAATTTCGATATTTGTTACACATTCAAGAGACTTAGCAAACAGATAATCTCCTGTATACATTGCAATACGATCTCCCCATTTCGCATTCACAGTCGCACTACCGCGTCGTAAAAACGCTGCATCAATAACGTCATCGTGAACGAGAGAAGCCATATGAATAAGTTCCAACGCAACAGCGACGTGCTTAATTGCGTCTAACTTATAATCCCCGAATTTCCCTGCAAGCAACACGAATACAGGACGAATTCGCTTCCCACCAGCTTCAATGAGTTGTAATGCCGCCTCTTCTACTAATGGCTGTTCAGAAGCAACTGTCTTTTTTAATTCTTTTTCTATTACATTAATATCCGATCGTAAAAAAGAGTACATAAGTTGTAACTTCATATTGTTCACCTTAACCTAAAACTTCTTTTTTCTATTTTGATTCTGGTTTCATACCTAAATGCATCGCTGCTACTCCAAAAGTAAATGGTTTCACTTGTACACGTTCAAGTCCAGCTTCCTCAAACATTTGAGCCAATTCTTTCATCCCTGGGAATGTACTAGCGGATTCTTGAAGCCATGAATATTCTTTATAGCTTTTCGCAAACATCTTTCCAAATAACGGCATGATATATTTAAAGTATAAAATATACCCTTGTCGAAAACCAATCATTGTTGGTTGCGATGTTTCTAGGCAGATTACTTTACCACCTGGTTTTACTACACGTGTCATTTCTTTTAATACGTGTAAATAATCTGGTACGTTACGTAAACCAAATCCAATCGTTACATAATCAAATGTATGATCTTCAAATGGAAGTTCCATTGCATTTCCATGTAGAAGTTCTACTTGTTTTAATTGTAACGCCTCTACCTTTTGTTTACCGACAGATAACATGTTTTCACTGAAGTCTAGGCCAACAACCTTCCCCTGCTCACCTACAGCTCCTGCTAGCGCAATTGTCCAATCCGCTGTCCCGCAGCACACATCAAGCGCTTTACTGCCAGGTTTTACATCCATAATACGCATCGTCTCTTTACGCCATGCTTTATGTCTTTGAAAACTAATTACAGAATTCATCACATCGTATTTATCTGAAATTTTCTCAAATACATCATGTACTCTTTCTTCTTTTGATTGTTGCATGCTCGTACCTTCTTCCAATGTAAAATTGCTTATGTCTTCGATTTATCTCTTAACACAGAATTTATTTCACTTATGTCTGTGTGATCTTCTAAAAATTGATCTTCTTTCTTTCGTAATTCCATCATCCATTCATTAATAACTGTTTCTGCATCAGCTTTATCCCCTAAAGCCTCTTGCACTGCTTGAAAAACAGGTGAATGTTGTTTATCAGCATACAGTTGACATTCTTTTTGGAGACGATTTTTCCCTAATACATACGTTATAAATGGTTTCCAATGTGATAAATGGAAATGATCACATGTTTTTTGAAGGAGCGCAGATTCAATCGTTACTACACTCTCCATTATGTTATCCATCTTGTCATGCGCTTTTTGGTATAGCATAATTTTATGTTCATTAATCTCTTTAATTCCTTCAGCAAGCGCGCGAATTAAAACAATATCACGATTCATAGACAATAAGTAATAATATAGCCCACTATAGTAATCACCTGCAAGTACTGTTAACTGGCGGCGTTTATGCGATTCAATCGCTTCTTCCCCCGCTTTGTTTGATACTCTTTCATGTGTATCAAGCGCAATTTGCACAAGCATAATCGTTACTACATAATGCTCAATTTGTTCTATATGTAAATTTTCACTTTTTAAAGCTCCATATAACAATGCTATTTTCTCTTCATCAATACATGGTTCTTCAATATAGTTTATAAAATAAGGATGGCGTAATTTCTCCATCAATTTCTCTTTTATACCCGCATACCCTCCGTAGATGTCACACACAAAAAATCACCCTTGTTTTCTAATTCATAAAACTTATTATAACACATACATTCTATTTTCTATAACCAAAACTTGGCTACACCTTCCATTGATGTAAGCAATCTTTCTATTCTCACTCTGCCCAACTAACACTATATCATTTATTTACTTGTAAAAAAAAGAAAAGCAGTTTCCCGCTTTTCTTTACTTCGTTTTAATAAAAGATAAAATTTCACTACGCGCTGCAGCATCATTTTCAAGCACACCACGTACTGCCGTCGTTATCGTTTTCGCACCTGGTTTTTTCACACCACGCATCGTCATACACATATGTTCTGCTTCTACTACTACCATTACACCATGCGGCTCTAGTACTTCCATGATAGAATTAGCCACTGTTGATGTAATACGTTCTTGTAGTTGTGGACGACGTGCAATTGTATCTACAGTACGAGCTAATTTACTTAACCCCGTCACCTTTCCGCCTTGCGGAATATATGCAACGTGAGCAACTCCATAGAATGGAACTAGATGATGCTCACACATCGAATAAAATGGTATATCTTTTACTAGTACAAGCTCTTCGTGATCTTCTCCGAATACTTTATGCAAATGCTCTTTTGGATCTTCATGCATCCCCGAGAACACTTCTGCGTACATTTTTGCAACGCGCTTCGGTGTATCAAGTACTCCCTCACGATTTGGGTCATCTCCGATTGCCTCTAAAATAAGGCGTACTGCGTGTTCAATTTGTTCTAAATTAACTTTTGCCATCCGCTAGCCCTCCCGAAAACCTAAAAGTGATACGAACACATTCTAGCATATTTATGTTTTTAAAAGCAAAAAGAAGAGTTCCCAAAAAGGAAACTCTTCTTCCCTGTTAATATGTAAGGATTATTTAACCGCATCTTTTAACGCTTTACCAGGTTTGAATGCAGGTACTTTACTTGCAGCGATTTCAATCTCCTCACCTGTTTGTGGGTTACGACCTTTACGAGCCGCACGCTCACGAACTTCGAAGTTACCGAATCCGATCAATTGTACTTTATCACCTTGTTTTAAAGCTTCTAAGATAGAATCAAAAACAGCGTCTACTGCTTTTGTTGCGTCCTTTTTAGAAAGGGAACTTGCTTCTGCAACAGCATTGATTAAATCTGTCTTGTTCATGCCATTCACCTCCTCCCAAAGATAAGACTGTATAATGATCATAAAATGAGTCTTACTTTCATTTGTAGGCAATTTTTACAAATTCTATACTACAAAGATGTAGATAAATCATTATCAACGCCTATATTATACGATTCTCCTTTATAATTCAATATTTTTAAGGAAATTGTTACTCTTAAAATGTGAAAATCTGATGAAACTTGACAATTTACAACAATGTATTAGATAATGACTGTTTATTTTTCTATTCCATACGTAAAAAATAAAAAAATCCCTCTACAATGAGAGGGATTTTTTCTTATAATATAATCGCAATTAATCCGCCAGATCCTTCATTAATAATTCTTTCTAGTGTTTCTTTTAATTTATATCTAGCATTTTCTGGCATTAAAGATAGTTTTGCTTGAATTCCTTCTCGAACAATAGAGCTAAGCGAACGTCCGAATATATCGGAATTCCAAATTGATAATGGATCATCTTCAAAATCTTGCATTAAATAACGAACTAATTCTTCGCTTTGCTTTTCAGTACCAATAATCGGCTCAAACGTCGATTCAACATCTACTTTAATCATATGAATAGATGGAGCTACCGCTTTTAATTTCACACCAAACCTTGAACCGTGACGTATGATTTCCGGCTCATCTAAGCTCATATCAGCTAGTGCAGGTGCTGCTACACCATATCCTGTTTGCTTTACCATACGCAGGGCATCCGCCACTTGATCATATTCTATTTTCGCATGAGATAAGTCGAGCATAAGCTTCAGTAAATGATCTTTCCCTCGAATTTCTACCCCTACTACTTCTTTTAAAATTTGATCGTACAATTCATCTGGCGCATATAAATCAATCTCTGCCACACCTTGCCCCATATCAATGCCAGCTAGACTTGCCCGATCAATAAATTCATATTGACTAAACTGCCAAACGACACGGTCCACATCACGAAGACGTTTTATATCCTTCACAGTCTCTTGAACTGCTTCTTGATAACTTTTGCGTAACCAATGCCCTTCATTTAGCACCATTACCCAACTAGGAAGGTTTACATTCACCTCTAATACTGGGAACTCAAATAACGCTTCTCGAAGTACATTATATACATCTGTTTCTCTTAAACTCTCTACACTCATCGCAATTACTGGTATATCATATTCTTCAGATAAACTTTGGCGTAATTGCTCTGTATCCGGATGATACGGCTGTACAGTATTGATAATCATAATGAAAGGCTTTCCAACTTCTTTTAACTCATTTACAACGCGTTCTTCTGCCTCTATATAATCTCTTCTTGGTATTTCGCCAATCGTTCCATCCGTTGTAATTACAACACCAATTGTTGAATGTTCTTGAATTACTTTGCGCGTGCCAATTTCTGCAGCTTCATGGAATGGAATAGGCTCTTCATACCAAGGAGTATTAATCATACGCGGGCCATTCTCATCTTCATAGCCTTTTGCTCCTGGAACCGTATATCCAACACAATCTACTAATCGAATATTTACTTCAAGTCCTTCATCTACTTCGATAGAAACCGCTTGGTTTGGAACAAACTTCGGTTCCGTCGTCATGATTGTACGACCAGCAGCACTTTGAGGCAGTTCATCCTGCGCTCTTTGGCGGTCAGATTCATTCTCAATGTTCGGAATAACAACAAGTTCCATAAATTTTTTAATGAATGTTGATTTCCCTGTTCGAACAGCTCCTACAACTCCAAAATAAATATCACCGCCTGTGCGTTCCGCAATATCTTTAAAAATATCTACCTTTTCCAAGTGATTCCCTCCCTCAAAATTTTTGGGAATAATTCCGCGTATATAGTCAACTAATACCTTCTCTAACGTTGCCTATAATATCTGATATAATATAATGGTATTCTAGAAGTTCGGACAATATATCAAATAATTTTGTCCAATTTCATATGACTATTTAAAAAATACTTTTTGTTTGCATCACAAGTTGTATAACATAAAAAACCTTTCTTCTAGAACTTATTCGCTAAAAGAAAGGTTCATGACTTATGATTTAAAAAAAATTGGTTCTCCGTCCTTCACCGTATACGGTAAAGAATATGCGGGAACAAATGGGGAGTCTTTCGATAGTATATTTCGAATATCTTCTCCTTCCTTAAATTGCCCTTCATTTTTTTTCAACACTTCATATAAGTCGATTCTGTAGTCAACAAATACTTCTCCTTTTTCATTGATTACAAAAGGAAGTCCTTTACCAGAATACGGACTTGTCACTTGCGGTACATCTTTATATCCTAGTTTTTTGTAATCCAATTCATATACCCCGTCTGAAATTACTTTTTTAAACGGTGGATATCTATGTTCATCACGGTACATCCTCAATTTTAATGATAATTCCTGAATTTGTTCAACCATCCTTATATCAATTAACTTTACGGTCGGATTTGTTTCAACATCTATTAATACGTATTGGTATACCCCTCCACTTTCATACGCATTCCCTGGTGCTTCTTGTATGTAGCGCGGAGCAATTTTTTGAAAATCGATTGGATACTTTTGATAAATAGGTGTACTCATATCACGCGTTTTA
The DNA here is from genome assembly GCF_016483575.1 of Bacillus cereus group sp. N12. Lineage (NCBI taxonomy): Bacteria > Bacillati > Bacillota > Bacilli > Caryophanales > Bacillaceae > Bacillus > Bacillus cereus group sp. N12. The sequence goes on along the minus strand of NZ_JAEHBO010000009.1, from coordinate 71,469 downwards.
ATTGGCAATATCCCACCATTTTGTTCCTTATATGTCGTAATAGCTTTTTGAACAACTTGTAACTGATCTTCATAAGGAACAGCATTTTGTTTCATATTTTCTTTCGGATACATACACCCTGTTAAAACGCTGATGCAACAAAATATTAAAATAATATGGATTTTTTTCACTAACAATCACCTTTTCACGCTAGTATAACTTACTCCTTATGTAACATTTTGAGATACACTCCTCTTACTGCTCCACAGGTCCACTAAATACAACAAGAAAAATAACAATACCCGACACAATCATGAGGGTGTACGCTACTAACGCTGTAATCCCTTTCAGAAATTTATTTTTCATTTTATGCCTACTTAATAAAATAAAAACTACTGCAACAAACATAAATCCCATTGCCCCTAAGGAAAACCACATTTTTATAAGCCCTTCTGACATATATACACCCCTTTACTTTCAATCTATTTTTATACTATTTTAACAAATTAAAATCTTTAAACAAATACAATTCATCATTTTAATGCAAATTAACAAAATTTATGTACAAAAATAAAACCGAAGCGCATTATTTTGCGCTTCGGTTGACCAAATATGCCCTTACCAGCTCTATTCCCATTCTTTCATGGCTATCATATGCAATCTACAATCTCTTTGTTTCTCATAATTTATTTTTTAAACATTTTGCTTAACGAGCCAAAATCTGCTGGCATATTATTGTTAATAATCGCTTTTACAATTTGATCCTCTTGCTCTTTCGGCACCTCACGTCCTGCCATAAGAGCTACTTGATGAATCAATTGACGAAGCACAGTTTCATCACGTAAATTCGCATTTTGTACAGATGACGCTAATTTAAAAATATCCTCTTTGTTCACTTTCGCTTCCTTCTCAATATTATTAAAAATGTTATTATCCATTCTTTTCACCCTCTCCTCAAGTTACACTTCATCCTATGCAAAAATAAAAAAATGGTGAAAAGACCCAATCAAAAAATAAAAAAGCGACAGGAGTACAAATTGTACTTCTGTCGCTTTTATTTAAAGTAAATCAGGTATAGCTTCCACTTCATGTTTTCGAACGCGTCCCATCAATGAGCCTACTGCATCCTTTACATCATTCCCATTGAACAACACGTCATATAAAGCAGCTGTAATCGGCATTTCAACTTCCATCTTCTCTGCCAATTCATGAGCAGCTTTCGTTGTTCTTACGCCTTCTACAACCATCCCCATACTTTCTAACACTTCTTCTAAAGAGTGCCCTTTTCCGAGCATATTTCCAGCACGCCAATTTCGGCTATGAACACTTGTACAAGTTACTATCAAGTCTCCCATACCAGTTAGACCAGCGAACGTTAAAGGATTTCCGCCCATTTTTCTTCCTAAACGAGCAATTTCCGTTAAACCACGTGTCATTAATGCCGCTTTCGCATTATCACCTAATCCAAGACCATCCGTTATCCCTGCAGCTAATGCGATAATATTTTTTAACGCACCACCAAGCTCAACTCCAACAATATCAGGATTTGTGTATACACGGAAGTAGCTATTCATAAACAAATCTTGTACTTCCTCAGCCGCTTCCATACGCTTCGCTGCCGATGTAACAGTTGTCGCTTGACGTAAGCCGACTTCTTCAGCATGACTCGGTCCAGACAGTACAACAACATCTTTAATCAAGTTCTCTGGAATTTCTTCCTCAATCACTTCCGAAATACGTTTTGACGTACCTGGTTCGATCCCTTTACTTGCATGAATCCACGTAACTGGTTCTGTAACAATTTCTTTCATCTCTTGTAATACATCTCTGTACGCTTTCGTCGGTACTACTAACAGTACTGTATTTACATCTACTAATGCTTCTTCTAAAGAAGAGTAGGCTACGATTGTGCTTGGCAATGTAATTCCTGGAAGATATCGACTATTCTCATGTTTCGCATTAATCTCATCCATAAGTTCAGAACGATTTCCCCAAATACGTACATCATGTCCATTGTCAGCTAATACCATCGCTAACGCTGTTCCCCAGCTACCTGCTCCTATTACTGTGATTTTTGTCATAAAATCACATCCTCTCCATTAGTCTCTTGCTCTAGCGATAATGTGAATCGGTGTTCCTACAAAACCGAACGCTTCACGTAAACGATTCTTTAAGAAGCGCTCATATGAAAAGTGCATTAATTCTGTATCGTTTACAAACACAACAAATGTCGGTGGTTTTACCGCAACCTGTGTCGCATAGAAGATCTTCAGACGGCTACCATTATGAGTCGGCGTTGGATTCATCGCTACAGCATCCATAATTACATCATTTAATACATTCGTTTGTACACGGATACTATGACTTTCATTTACTTCATTAATAACTGGTAACAATGTTTGTGTACGTTTTTTCGTTTTCGCAGATAAGAATACAATCGGTGCATAGTCCAAGAATTGGAAATGAGCACGAATATTTTCTTCAAATGCTTTCATTGTTTTCTCATCTTTTTTCACTGCATCCCATTTGTTTACAACGATAATAACAGCTCGTCCTGAATCATGAGCATATCCAGCAATTTTTTTATCCTGTTCAATAATTCCTTCTTCTCCGTCTAAAACGACTAAAACAACGTCAGAACGTTCAATCGCTCTAAGCGCACGAAGTACACTATATTTTTCTGTGCTTTCGTATACTTTCCCTTTTTTACGCATACCAGCTGTATCGATAATTACATAATCTTGGCCATCTTTGCTATATGGTGTATCGACAGCATCACGTGTCGTTCCTGCTATATTACTTACAATTACACGTTCTTGACCAAGAAGTGCATTTACAAGTGATGATTTCCCTACGTTTGGACGTCCAATTAAAGAGAAACGGATTGTTTCATCGTCATACGCTTCTTCTTCAATCTTCGGAAAATGATTTGCAGCTTCATCTAACAAATCACCAAGTCCTAAACCGTGTGTACCTGAAATCGGGAATGGCTCACCGAATCCTAATGCATAGAAATCATAAATGTCACTACGCATTTCTGGATTATCAACCTTATTTACCGCAAGTACAATAGGTTTTTTAGAACGATATAAAATTTTAGCAACTTCTTCATCTGCTGCAGTTACACCATCGCGACCATTCGTCATAAAAATGATAACATCTGCTTCATCAATCGCTACTTCCGCCTGTTGACGAATTTGTGTCAAGAACGGCTCGTCTCCAATATCAATTCCACCTGTATCAATAATGTTAAACTCATGATTTAACCATTCTCCCGCACTATAAATACGGTCTCGCGTTATACCTGGTATATCTTCTACGATTGAAACTCTTTCTCCAACAATTCTATTGAAAATAGTAGATTTTCCTACGTTCGGGCGGCCTACTATTGCTATTACTGGTTTCGGCATATACTTTCATCCTTTCAACTTGCTTCTGTTTATTATGTAAAAAACCCTTCTTTGTGCAAGAAGGGATTTGCATTCCAGAATATTTCTCAACGTATCAAAACACCTCATATTATAACACACGTTGCTAATGTTTCACAATAATATATACATTCTCTTGTAAGCGATGCGCAATACCATCTAATATCGCCTCTAAATTATTTGCAACAAATTCTAGTTCCTCTTTCGTCTCACAAGTAAATAACGGAGCCCCGCCTGCAAACTTTTCCGGTGTCGTTGTAATTACTGCGAGAATAACACTTTCTAACATCATCTTTTATCTCCCCTTCCTTTCGGGGCTTCCGATGACATATGAACGGCACTTTCTAGCGTTGGCACATTCCCTATGACACCTATCGCTTTCTCGGCATCTTGGTCTTGCGGCAAGACAAAGATGCCAACTCTTCCATCTTCTAAATCACGCTTTGCTAACGGTACAAGTGCTGGTGTACCTGAATCCCTATATATCCCTAGAGCAACAGAGACATCATGTAAAATAGCTTGCCGTTGTCCTAAATTTGCAATTGTAACCATCGCATCAATTGATTTCGGTTTTAAAATAAAACCCATTCCATATTTCATAATTTCTTCTTGCCTTGCCGGCAATCCAATATTCATAATATAAATATTATCAATATAAAGCCCCGCTCCTTCAAAGCGAAGCGGTACATGCTCGATATCAACAAGATCATGTAACCTTTTGCCTGACATTAATTTTTTCGCAATAAAAAATGCTATTATAGCCATAATTACTCCAGCAATCCATGAATGGAACCCTATATACGCAAACGTCGTTGCAAACGACGTTAACATCGCCAAATAGTTGCGACTTTCAAAAACTAATGCAATTCCTTCAATGTATGTATTTCCACGCGGTACGAGCTCATATCCATCTAATTGTTGAAGCGTATTTCTTTCCATATTACGCACATCACGAAATTGCGTCGCTGCTAACGTAAGAAATGTAATGGCAGAAAAATCTTTTTTCAAAATAGACGGGATTGCAATCGCTCCTAAGGCTGCGGCAATTAACCCCATCGCAATATGAATAATTTTCCCATGAAGCCTCGTTGGATATTGCCGCGTATCCGTGCGAAGCATTAACACTCTCGTTACCGTCCCTGCTATTACGCCACATAAAATGGCTGGTGTATATTCAGTCATGTATTACCCTCGCCCTTCTTTTACGTGTTTTCCGCTTAAACTGTTCCATGTATACTGATACTTTTGCAATCCAAAATAAAATTGTCATAAACAATGTAGAAACGGCGATGATATCAAAAAACGCTAAACTACCGTAATCATAAGGGAAGTTTAGTTTCCGAAAAATAAGTGTCACTAACAACTCTCCTTGCAACATCCCTATATATAAAGAACATAATCGCAGGAAACGATCTCCATGCAATAAAACTGATGCATACACAAGGGCACCACTTAACAGAAACAACCTATCCACCACAATCCAAATCGGGTCATATACTTCTAACAAATGAAAACTTGTATATAACATTGCAATAATAAGCGCCGAAAGTAAGGTATATATTTTTTTCCAAATAGAATATAGCGTAATCCCTATAAAAGAAATAATACAAAGTAAAAGAGCATTTATTGATACCGTGAATGAAGCAATCGTTATATGTAACGGAGAGCAAATTATAAAAATCAATATACAAGCACTTAACTTCCATCGAATAGATTCCTTTTTCATAAAGAAAGTTACGATAACCCACCCTATCCAAGCTACAAAATAAAAAGTACTCCCATCCATCATTTCACCTCCTATGTTTTCCATTATGGGAACTTTTTATGAAAGTTAATCCCCCTTTCTTTACGCATAGTTTTTTCATATAACAGCAACACTTTTAATAAGGAGGTGCTATTCACAATGGGTAAAGATCGCCAAGAACGAAAACTAAGAGAATCACGCCGCGTTGAATCGGATCGCGACCAATCACTTCAATATCCTGGTGCAACAAGTCTTGATACACCGGAGCAAGCTCGCAAGCAAAATCAGCACTAAACATACAAAAAGACGGTTTCGACATTGTCCGAAACCGTCTTTTTTCATAATTATTTTAATGATTTTTATTTATATTGAAATAATATTTTATATGCTAATCTTCTCATGACATAATTTCACCTTCACCTATTTCCCATAGGAAATTTAAGCTCTCTCTAATAATTCAGCATCACCTCTTCTATATTTTTTCATTTTTGCAACCTCTTTTTCAATTGCAAATTCCGCCGAATAATATTTTTATATACAATTAATCTTATTAAACGTCTGTTTTTTATAGAATACTAATTCCGTTCCCTACTTTATATTACAAAAAAGAATAGAAAACAAAAAACCAACCGTTCGGTTGGTTTTTTATCTCCTACTATAATGCGTTGTATCAATACCACGCTGCATTAACCAATGATACGTTTCGCCCTTTACAACAAGAGGTACAGATTGCAACTCTTCTATCGTCTTCGCACCAAGAGCTGTCATAATAAATTTTAAATCTGTATGTAAAAGATCAATTTCATCCACTAACTTCTCGATACCATCTTGCATTAAAATACGTAAAAAGTATCCAGCAAATGCGGTTGTATTCGCCCCTAATGCGATTGCCTTCGCCACGTCAAGCGCTGTTTGTATGCCCCCAGATGCAATAAAAGAGAGGTTGTTATTTGTAGAGGTTGCTTCAATAATCGAGGTAGTTGTTTGTATGCCCCAGTTATTAAAATAAGAAAGCATTCGCTGTCTTCTTTCATTTTCAACAGCAGCAAAATTTGTACCACCTTGTCCACCAATATCAATTGCCGTTACACCTATACTCACTAACTGTTGCACTGTTTCCTTACTCATCCCAAATCCAACTTCTTTTACAATGACAGGAATTTTACTCTTTAAAACAATTTGTTCAATCCGCTGAAGTACCCCCGTAAAATCACGATCTCCTTCAGGCATCGTTAACTCTTGTATAACGTTTAAATGAATTTGTAGTGCGTTTGCTTCAATCATATCAACGGCACGCTCTGCCTGTTCGACAGTTGCCTCACTACCTAAATTCGCAAAGAAAATCCCATTTGGATTTATCTTTCTAACGACCTTATAAGAAGCCGCCTCACGCTCATCTTTTAACGCTGCCATTTGCGAACCTACAGCCATAGCGAGATTATGATGTTTCGCTACATATGCTAGTTGCTCATTAATATGTAACGTTTGCTCTCCTCCACCACCAGTCATCGCATTGATAAAAATCGGCGAACTTAGTGAAAGTTCGCCGATTTTTGTTTCACATGTTATAGTATCATAACTTGAATTTGGCAAGCTTTGATGCACAAAATCAATATCATGAAAGCCATGCGTACGAGACTGACCAGTAGAAAGAGCATATTCAATATGATCTAATTTACGTTTTGCCCTTACCACTCGTACCCCTCTTTATTTCTTTAATTTTTTCAGTTGTTCACCAATAATATCACTTAATTGGAAAGTAGCAGAATCAGCATTTGGCTCATATTTGCTATAATCTTCTGTTACATTATTTTCTTCAAGTGCTTCTTTTATACTTAAAGAAATACGTTTTTCCGCTACATGTACTTCAAGTACTTTCACTTTTACTTCTTGTCCCATTTCCAATACTTCATTTGGATTTTTCACGTGACGATTTGCAATTTGAGATACGTGCACAAGCCCTTCAACGCCAGGTAAAATTTCAACGAAAGCACCGAATGTAACTAGACGTTTTACTACTCCCTCACGAATATCACCAGCTTTTATTTCACCAGCAACATTTTCCCAAGGTCCCGGCTGAGCTGCTTTAATTGATAAAGAGATACGTTGCGTATCAGCATCAACAGATAGCACCTTTACCTTTACCTTTTGACCTTGCTCTAGCACTTCAGATGGTTGCTCCACACGTTCGTGTGAAATTTGCGAAATGTGAACTAAACCGTCCACACCACCAACGTTAACGAAAGCACCAAAATCCGTTAATCGTTGTACTGTTCCTTCAACAATATCCCCTTCTTTTAACGAAGAGATTGCTTCTTTTTTCTTAGAATCTAGTTCTAATTCTACTACCGCTTTATGCGAAAGGATTACACGATTTTTTTCGCGGTCTAATTCAACAATTTTTACCGCTAATGTTTTTCCTTTATAGTCAGAAAAGTCTTCTACATAATGTACTTCTACAAGTGAAGCTGGGATAAAACCACGAACGCCTAGGTCCACAACTAATCCACCATTCACGATATCTTTTACAGTAACATCAAATACATGACCAGAAGTAAATTTCTCTTGCAATTCTACCCATGCTTTTTCTGCATCAACAGCACGTTTAGATAAAACAAGATCATCTTCTTCTAATTTAATAATTTTCAATTCTAGTGTTTGATCTAATTCTACAACATCGCTTGCTTTTTCAATATGAACGTTAGCTAATTCACTAATTGGAATTACGCCATCTGTTTTGTATCCAACATTTACAAGCACTTGTTTTTCTTCAACCTTCGTTACAGAACCTGTAACAACGTCACCAACTTGTAATTCTTTTGAATCCATAACTTCTTCATTCATTTTCTCTACCATGGAAATACCTCCCTACAGAATTGACAAAGCATTTTTATGTATATACGAAATGAAAACAAATGTTTTCATTTGCATGTTTAAGAATTTATCATCACATACTCTTTTTCAATAGCATTCATAAGAAAATATATTAATCCTATATAAATAGTATACAGCAAAATCATCTTGAAGAAAGTATGTTTTGAAATATAATAGCGAATATATTCTGACAGTTTTATTCCTCTTTAACTAACTTCTTATAAATCGGCTCATTTGTCAAGGAAAGAGACTCACAATTCACGTATCCTTTACATTTCTATACAAACAAAAAAAGAAAGAGGATAATCCCCTTTCTTTATTTCGCAAATACTCCTGAAACAATACCCATAATTTTTTGGACGACTTCTTCAATTGATAAAGAAGTTGTATCTAATTCCAATGCATCATCAGCCTTTTTTAGAGGAGAAACTTCGCGTTCTGAATCCAATTTATCACGCTGAGCAATTTCTTCTTGTAACTGCTCTAAATTAGAATCGAAACCTTTATTTATATTTTCTAAATGTCTTCTTTCCGCTCTTTCTTCTACAGAAGCAAGCATAAAGATTTTCACTTCAGCATCTGGTAACACATGTGTACCAATATCACGGCCATCCATTACAACGCCGCCTTTTTCCGCTAATTCTTGTTGACGACGAACCATTTCTTCACGAACAAGACGATGCTTTGCCACAATAGATACTCGATTCGTCACATCAGGCGTACGAATAACTTCCGAAACATCTTGTCCATTTAAAAATACAAGTTGTGTATTTTCTCCTTGTTGAAATTCAATATTCACATTTTTTACAACTTCCATTAGCTTTTCTTCATTTTCAATATCCACTTTTTGTTCAAGGGCTGCATATGTAATAGCACGGTACATTGCGCCTGTATCAATATAAACGTAAGAAAGCTTCTTTGCCACAACTTTTGCAACTGTACTTTTCCCAGCAGCCGCTGGACCATCTATAGCAATTGAAATTCGTTTATCCATTGTAACACCTCATTTTTTCACTTATAAAACAAAACGAAAAGCAGGTATTCATCCCTGCTTCTTCTCATTTGCTTCACGTCATTAAATCCTCAATTATTGTAGCATAATCCTTCCTAGAAGAAAACGAAAACTACCTACTCACCTGTAAGATTTCTTCTTTATTTTTCGCGACGACACCTTCATAATAAACAATTTTAGATAGATATTTTATTGATGACTTATGTATAAATAACAATTGCACAATACAAAGACAAATAAATTGAATTATTAATATACGAATGATAATTTTCTCCACCTTCTTCAAGATATCCACTCCTTCCCACCATATACTTACACATTACATTTCATGATTTTATACAACGTACATAGCGCAATTAAATTTATTGTCATATTCCAAGCATGCTTTTATACATTTCCATTGTCGAATTTACTCAAAACATGTTATGTTCTAAATGTATTTTTCAACTTGAAAGGGGTATAAGCATTGAAAAGAATCCTAGTTTTACACACAGGTGGAACAATTGCAATGGAGGAAGATAAAGAAACTGGGGTCGTACAACCAGGAGAAAAAAATCCTCTTTTAAAATTCATTCCTGATTTAGAAGGCGATGTTGATTTAATCGTTGAAGATGTGTTCCATCTACCATCTCCTCATATGACACCAAGCGAGATGTTACAATTACAAGTCATCATTGATGAAAGAGTAAAACAAGACAACATTCATGGCGTAGTCATTACGCATGGTACGGATACATTAGAAGAAACCGCATATTTCCTAGATTTAACAGTCAAAGCAACTATTCCAATCGTAGTAACAGGCGCAATGCGTTCTAGTAATGAATTAGGTGCTGATGGTCTATATAACTTCTTATCAGCTGTAAAAGTAGCTAGCAGTAATGAAGCTGCAGAAAAAGGTGTTCTAGTCGTATTAAACGACGAAATTCATTGCGCTACAAATGTAACGAAAACACATACAAGTAATGTTGCAACATTCCAGAGTCCACAATATGGACCAATTGGAATGGTAACAAAACGTGGTGTTGTCTTCCATCACGCTTTAGTACATCATGAAACGTATACAGTAAATAACATCTCTAAAAACGTAGTTGTTCTAAAAGCATATGCTGGTATGGATGATACATTGTTAGCAGCAATTGAAAACCTTCCAGTTGACGGAATTGTCATTGAAGCGCTTGGACAAGGTAATTTGCCTCCACGTACACTCCCTAGTTTAGAACGATTAATAAGCAAAGGAATTCCAGTCGTATTAGTTTCACGTTGCTTCAATGGTATCGTTCAAGACGTATATTCATATGAAGGTGGCGGCAAACAATTAAAAGATATGGGCGTTATATTCACATACGGCTTAAACGCTCAAAAAGCACGTATTAAATTACTAGTCGCATTAGAGAATACAAAATCACATGAAACAATCCAAAATATGTTTATGCACGAATAAAAAAAGCTGTCGAATTTTTCGACAGCTTCTTTTTATTTTTCTCTCGACGCAATGGTTTGCGCAATCGCATCTCCATGAAATCTACCGTTCTCGATAAATATTTCATTTGCATTATTCCCAGCGGCAATTACACCTGCAATGAAAATATTTTCAGTGTTTGTTTCCATTCTATCCTCTGTATAAATCGGACGCCCAGTTTCTTCATCAATTCGAACGCCCATCTCCGTTAAGAAACTATGATCAGGATGGTAACCCGTCATCGCAAATACAAAATCATTTTGGATTGTAAATGCCCCGTCATCAACGGTATACGTTAATGTATGTTCAGTAATTTCTTTCACATGAGCCCCAAAATGCATTTGAATTGTACCGTTTCGTACTAACGCCTCAAATTCCGGTAAAATCCACGGCTTAATGCTCGGCGAGTACTCACTTCCACGATACAGTACCGTTACACGCGCTCCTGCTTTAACAAGTTCCAACGCAGCGTCTATACTTGAGTTTTTTCCACCTATAACTACTACATCTCGATCAAAATAAGGATGTCCTTCTTTAAAATAGTGAGCTACTTTCTTCAGTTCCTCACCTGGAACATTCATATAATTTGGATTGTCATAATATCCAGTGGCTACAACAATATATTTCGCTATATATATTTCTTTATGTCCGTCACGTTTCGTCGTCTCAACCTTAAAAACTTCTCCATCTTTTTGAACTTTCTCTACTCGTTCGAAAGCATTTATGCGTACAGATTTACGCTTTACTACTTCGCGATAATACGCAAGTGCTTGATTTCGAACTGGCTTACGGTTTTCGGTAATAAAAGCTACTTCACCAATTTCTAATTTTTCACTAGAGGAGAAAAATGTTTGATGAGTTGGATAATTATAAATCGCATTTACAATGTTTCCTTTTTCAATTACTAACGGATTAATTCCTACCTTTTGCAACGAAATTGCTGCTGCTAATCCGCACGGACCGCCTCCAATTATGATAGCTGTTTCTTTCTGCATACTCGGTTCACTCCTAGTCTTCTACCTCTGCACTATTTATAAAAACAAGAAAAAACCTACTTACAACAGTAGGCACCTATCTTTATTGTATTCATTTTTCATACGTTTGTCATCTAAACGAAACGTACATCCGATAGACATCTGCTAAAAACTGTTGAAATTTAATACCTTGTTTCCCTAATACATTTTCAGGATCAATCTTTCTAGCTGGATCAAGTGTTTTATGTGATACGATATCTTTTTTCGGATTCAAGCCAAAGTTTTGACATAAATAAGCATGATACCATGTAAAACGCGTATACGCTTCCCAAAAGTTAACATCACCGCCATAACAAAGTTCCACACCAATGGCAGCCTTATTCGCATCATAACCATATAAGTCATTATCCGTCGACACACCATATCGAACATGATACGCAACTTCATTTATAGGAACAATTTCCAATATTGTTTTGTCATCTATAAATGTATGCGCCGAAGCTTTCGGTTGTATTTCATTAAAGTAATCCCGATTTCCTATTGCATTGCTACCAGGATTCCCTGTATCATGACTTACAATAAACCTTACTTTAGAAAGAGGAATTCCCGGTCGTGAACTTCCATATCCAATATAGTTACGCTCTATAGGAAACATCGCCATTACTACCAACTCCCGCTTTAGAAAATTACCTTCCTTCCTTATATATGTATTCGGTAGCAATGTCCTTATCGCATATTTCTTACACGAAGAGAAAATCGAAAATATTTGATGTGAACACCATAAATAACAAAATACTTACAGCGACTCCATAAAAACCGTAAAACCAAACACAATCTTCTTTCGTATCTAAGCCGAAAAATTCATTTACTGATTGTAATAATGTGCCACGCTTACTTTGTTTGTTTCGTAATACTTCCACTCGTTCTACAACATCTGCTGGCATCATAAATCTTTGGTCTACTGTCATTTTCATCATTTATCTCTCCTTAAAATCATTTCCGTTTTGTTTATCTAAGGAGAGTATAGCACGTTTGTTCGTACGGAACAAGCGTTCTTTTATTTTTTTATTTTATTTTTCAACAAGCCAAGTAATAATCGTGAATATAACAGCGATAATCGGCCCTACTATAACCACACCAAATATTAAAAACAATAAGCCTTCTCCGAACATCCGAACGACACTTGTTTTTCGGGCTTTCATCGTTCTTGAGAGTTCTCCCTCTAACCTCTTAACCTTTTCTTCTAATTGTTCTACTCGTTCCATCATTTCATTTTCCATATACAACACCTCACACTAATACTCCAACAAAAAAACGTGATTCCCTCGAAAGGAATCACGTTTTTTCATGATATAATATTATACCCAACCTCTGAAGCGACTTGCTTCAGCCATTTTACGAACACCAACCATATAAGCTGCTAAGCGCATGTTCACTTTACGAACGTGTGCTGTTTCATAAATAGAATCAAATGATCTTACCATTACTTTTTCTAAGCGTTGTTCTACTTCTTCTTCTGTCCAGTAGTAACCTTGGTTATTTTGTACCCACTCAAAGTAAGATACTGTAACTCCACCAGCACTTGCTAATACGTCTGGAACAAGTAAAATTCCGCGATCTGTTAAAATTTTAGTTGCTTCTAAAGTTGTTGGACCATTTGCAGCTTCAACAACAATTTTTGCTTTAATATTATTAGCATTTTCTTCTGTAATTTGATTCTCAATTGCAGCTGGAACTAAAATATCGCAATCAAGTTCTAACAATTCTTTGTTTGAAATTGTATTATTAAATAGTTTTGTTACTGTACCAAAGCTATCACGACGGTCTAATAAATAATCAATATCTAATCCATTTGGATCATGTAATGCACCGTAAGCATCTGAAATTGCAATTACTTTCGCACCTGCATCATGCATAAATTTAGCTAAGAAGCTACCCGCATTACCGAACCCTTGAACAACAACACGCGCACCTTTAATATCAATGTCGCGTTTTTTTGCAGCTTCGCGAATACAAATTGTTACACCTTTCGCTGTTGCTGTTTCACGTCCGTGTGATCCACCTAATACAAGTGGCTTACCTGTAATAAATCCTGGTGAATTAAATTCATCAATACGGCTATACTCATCCATCATCCATGCCATAATTTGAGAGTTTGTAAATACGTCTGGAGCCGGAATATCTTTTGTAGGACCAACGATTTGGCTAATTGCTCGTACATAACCGCGGCTTAGTCTTTCTAATTCACGGAATGACATTTCACGTGGGTCACAGATAATTCCACCTTTACCTCCACCATACGGTAAATCAACAATACCACATTTTAAACTCATCCAGATCGAAAGTGCTTTCACTTCATTTTCTGTTACATTCGGATGGAAGCGAATTCCACCTTTCGTTGGACCAACAGCATCATTATGTTGCGCACGATATCCTGTAAATATTTTAACAGTCCCGTCATCCATACGAACTGGTATTTTCACTGTCATCATACGAATTGGTTCTTTTAATAATTCATATACTTCGTTTGGATAACCCAATTTTTCTAATGCTTCACTAATAACAATTTGTGTCGAATTCAATAGTTCAAAATGTTGTTCCCTTTGTTGTTGTGTTTTTGTTTGAGTTCCCTTTTCGGCTACCATAGTAAGTAAACCCCCTGTAATTTCACTTGTTTAGTAAACCTTCATTGCCTAGTATACACCGTTAAATTTGGAATGCAATAGAAAACGCTAACAAATATATACAACTTATTTCATATTGCAAGCGTTTTCACTATTATTATAGTCCTTTTATTGCTTTTAGAAAAGTAAAATACTTAAATATTTAAATATTTTTTATCTCACTCGAATACAGCGTCGCGAAACGGTATATTTAATTAAGAAAACGTTTGTTTAAATATTTATAATTGACCCTAGCCTTACTCCTCTTATCCAAATAAAATACAAAACCCCAGCTATGTTATATTAGCTGAGGTTTTGCTTTTTCACAAAGTAATTGTATACTTGTTCAATTGCTTGAGAAGCCATTAATTCTTTACCATACTCCATTACACGGTAAATGGTTGCCGTAGACGGATTACCGTATTCTGCTAAAATAGCTATAAAATCCGCCTTCAATAATTGTATTTGCTCTTCTTCTTCCATCCAAAGATAGAAACGCCCATCCCACGTATATAACTTTCCGCCAGTTACACCAAGGTTATATAAGCGATTCGACAGGTTAATTACGTCGTCTAGTGTAGCAAACTCATAAAGTATGTGCTCGCTCTCATCTAGAGTCACTTGCATTTCAATAAACTCGTCACGGAACTCATCATCTGTATCCACTTCTTGATTTTCCTTCGTTACTATTACAACCATGCCTTGTGCTTGTAGAGAAAATACTTCAACTGCAATCGGACCATCTGCTTCAAATCCTAATTCTTTATTTGCTTCTTGCATCATATCACGAAATAGTTGCTGTACTTTCGGTGCATTTCTCCATAAATCCTCTTTCGTTAATCCTCGTTCAGATAAATCATCAAATGTTAGGAAAATTTTTATCTTATTATAATTTAATCGTTCCAGCCTCATCTCATACCCTCCCTACGTAACCATTGAATCTAATTTTTATTATATGAAATAGAAAATAGATGGTTCTTTCCGAACAACTATTCTAACATTTTTAACCATTCATCCCATTCTTCTTTCGTATCGCCGATTAGGATTGTTTGAATGTTCAACTGATCTCGAGCGCTTATTTCCCCTATAACCCCAACAGAAAGGTTCTCATTTTTTTCTTGCAATAAATCCCCAACATTCATCGCCCTTTTCAGTTCTAGGCCATTTTCAAAAGAGACAAATAAATATTTTGGCTGTATTTGCTCAACCGCTAATAACATGCCATCTCCCTCTAAACTTGTCCTAATATGTATCGCCTCATATCCTTTTAAACGTAAATACATTGAGAAAATAAATCCTTTCAATGTATTATTTTCTAACACAATTACTTTGTGTATGGAAGAAAACGTTGAAGCATTATGATACACCATTCCTAGACGAGTTTGTAAAAATGATACGGCATATTGGAATTGCGTCATTGCAATCTCATTGTTATTTTTTAGTGTCAACAATTTGTTTGTCACTTGAAGAATAATACCGGTGATAACTTTTTCTGTTGAATAAATACTAAAAGCCTCATTTATTAATGCAGAAGTTGTAATTTCATCAAATTCTAACAAAGCTTGTAGTAAATCGTCCACTAAAACAACTTCTTTATCGTAATGTATTTCTTTTTGGGCATTACTCTGCAAACGATTCCCTTCTAATAACTGCACTGCTTGTCCAATCATCATACCGGAAGAAACCTTCTCCATTAACCATTTCAAAATTCGAATATGCTCTTCTGTATATAATCGATGCCCAGCTTGATTCCGCTTTGGGGCAATAATCTGATATCGCCTTTCCCATGCACGAAGCGTACTCGGTTGAACTCCAATAATATTCGAAACAGCTTTTATATTATATTTTCCATTTAGAGTTGGCATCATTTCCCTCCACATAACGTAATAATATGTGTTTGAGCAGGTGCTCGAAAACGAAGTGGAATCAATGTTGTTCCGTATCCATTACTAACAAAGAGAGTCGTATTTGAATGATTATATACGCCACCTTTTAAATATTTTTCAGATGGGAATAATCGAATCTGTCCTCCATGTGTATGTCCACTTAACACAAGTGAAATTTGTTCTTTTCCAGACATTTTTTTTATTATATCAGGGTTGTGACTAATTAAAATACGAAATCCCTCTTCTTTACAATCAGCCAATGCTAAGTCTAAACGATCACGTTCCAATCCAACATCATCTACACCGAGTAAGCAAATTTTCTCTCCTAACTCAGATTCAAATACAACTCTTGTATTATCTAAAACTTTCACATTATTTTCTAATAGCAACGCATCTAATTCATGGTATTCAATCTCATAGTCATTATTTCCCCATACAAAATATACAGGAGCTATCGCTCTTAACTTTTGAATGTTTGCAGAGATTTTTGATAAAGGTACGCCCTTTTCCGCTAAATCACCACCAATAATAACGAGATCTACTTTTCCCTTTATTCGCTCAATTAACGAATCTGAAACGACTCTTCTATGAATATCAGAAATAAAAAACATATTCATCTGTTGAAAACTTTGCGGAAATTCTTTAAATTCTAAAGTATGTTCCAATACCGTATTACGCATCGCTTCTTTATACATTACAAGAAGAAATATTATACCTATACATATGAGAGTACTTAATATTGTAATCCATATCATATTTTTACTTCCCTACTCATAAAGATAATCCTCAGTTTTTATAACAAGCTACGAATTGCTTAGTTTACTAGCTCTCTTGTTTTACGGACTTATCTTTTATCGGAATTTTTAATTCTTGACCTGCACTCACTTCATCTTCTTCTAAGTTATTATACTTTTTAATAACTTCAATCCCACTTTCATCTGAAAAATATTGCTTCGCTATACTTTCTAAAGTTTCTCCCTTTTTCACAGTATGCGTTACCACCTTCTCAGATTGTTTCTGAGTTTCAGATTTGGCTGAATCAAAAAAAATTACTTCAAACGCACTTTTACCAGCATTACTACTATCACTTTTCACCTGAATATATTTATCCGTATACCATAAAATACTAATTGGTAGTAATATGAATAGACACGTTAATACTCGGACAAAAATGTGATTCATTTTAAACTTTTGCTTTTTCTCTTTATTTCTATGAAGTTCACTTCGCGGCGGTAAACTTTCATCTTCTTCCACTTGCTCAACTTCTAATTCCTCTTCAAAATCAGGAATTCGTTTCCTCATGTTGTTCACCACCACCTTCCATTTATTTTCTTAGTTGGAGTCCCATTATAAAATCAACAAGAAAGTGTGCAAAGATTGTTATAAATAAATTCCCTGTCCATTCAAATACATAACCAAAGACAAAACTAATAAAACATACGAAACAAAACAAAAATGGCTTTGTTATATACCGAATATGTAAGACTGCAAATACTAAACTTGCTATTATAATTCCGAAATGAGTCTGCATTACACCTCTAAATAAAAATTCTTCTGCAAAGCCAATAACGAACGTAATAACGAGTAAATGCATAACTGACATTCCTTGAAACATCTTATCGTTAATACCACCATCATCAAACCAAGACTCTGGAAATACTCGCATTGCAACATAATCTAATAACACAATACCAATCGCTAATAAACTACCTACTATAAGTATTCGTACAGGTTCCCACTTCCAAAGACTAAAAACTTCTTTTGTATCTCGAAATAATATATATGCTAGCAAACAACCAATACCAATAATAATTAGCTGTGTTATATACAGATTCAGCCTTATTTCTTTCGGACTCATATCTTCAACATTATGCCTTTGAATGTTCATCATTCCTCCATCTTTTCTAGGCCGAAAAGCTTTTGTAACTCTGTTTCCCAATTATAGTCGAAATCGGATTGTTGCGCTCGTCTTTTTTTATACTCCGTTTTTGTAATACCACAATAATCGCAGCAATTTTTCAACTCTGTCTCTTTTCTATAACCGAACTGTTGAAGTACATATTCACGCCTACATCCTTTAACTTGTATCCATGACTTCATGTTTTCTAGCTCACTATATTTATTACGCAATCTTATTTCTACTTCAGCTATTAATCTGTTCATGATTTCATCTGACAAGCTCTCTAATATTAGTTTTCGCCGTTGTATGATCCCAAGCCGTTCGAGATGATAGCGGATGAAACGCCAATATTGTTCATTAAATCTTGCTGCATTATAACAAATTTCTTCTACATCTTCTATTGGTAATTCTTTCGTTTGAAACATTCTTTCTTGTAGTAAAGAAAATAAAAATTGTATTTGCGACTTACTTGGCAATTCATCTTCAATAATTGAAATTGGCAAATCGTGATCCAACGGACTACATAATAAAAAGGCTATACTCGGTTCGCCATCTCTTCCAGCTCTTCCGATTTCTTGTAAGTAGGAAGCTATATTAGTCGGATAATGGAAATGAATAATATATCTCGTATTCGACTTATTTACTCCCATACCAAAAGCACTTGTGCATATTACAATTTGCAATTGGTCATTCATAAATTGCTGTTGAATTAACATACGCTCTTCATGTTCCATACCACCATGATAAAAAGCCACACCAGTACAGCCTTTTCCTCTTAAATATTCCGTTAAACGTTCTGTCCATGCTCTACTTGAACAATATACAATCCCTGGCCCCTGTAAATACATCACATGTTCCAAAAGTGCTTCTTTCTTCTCTTCTATCGTCTCTACAAATTGCACTTCCATTGCAATATTTGGACGATCAATAGAGTATGCATGCTGCGAGACATTCTTTAAACTTAAACTCTCTGCTATATCTTGCAGTACATCCTTTGTCGCTGTCGCTGTTAATGCTAGTACCGTAGGAGATCCAATGTTCTCGATTACTACGTTTAATTTTTTATAATCCGGTCTAAAATCATACCCCCACTGCGAAATACAATGGGCCTCATCCACAACAAACATTGAAATATGAATTTTCTTCAATTCTCTTATTAATAAATCCGATTGCAACATTTCTGGAGACACAAAAATAAATTTATAAAAAGCCAATTTTTTCATCGCTTCTCTTTTTTCACTTAATGTCCGAAAACTATTAAATGCAATCACTCGATTTTTCACAACATACTTTAATTGTGTAACTTGATCTTCCATTAAAGATAATAGTGGTGATACAACAAGCACTGTTCCTTCTTGCATTAGCCCTGGGAGTTGATAGCACATAGATTTCCCTCTTCCAGTCGGAAGCATCGCTATAACATCTTTTCCTTCTAATAAGTCTGTAATAACTTCTTTTTGTCCTTGACGAAATTCAGAATATCCAAACCACTTATATAAATATTCCTCAAGTTTCATTTATACCCTCCATCCGTGCCAATACAAGACGGACTTCAAAATAAGATATCTCTTCCCCAACCGCTTGTTTCAAGACACGTAACTTACGTGTTTGTAATGTCTCAATTACTTCTTTTACTTTATCTATTTTGTCTTTCTCCATAAACATCTCAATTGAAAATTCTTTTTCTCGTAAAGCGATTTCTACAAAATGATCTTCTATCGTTGCAACCTTCAAATTCCGAATTGTTGCTATTTCTTCCAGAAAGCGTCCTTGTCTCCAAAGATTATATGTTTTTTTCGTAGATATGCTAAATAAATCAGCCTTCTCATTTGGATAAGATATAATTTCAGCTAATAACGGAAACTCACTTTCTTTATTACGAACTTCTTGAATAATGAAATGAATTGTACCCCAAAATAAAAAATACACTCGAAATACATCTTGTTTCGTAATTTCTGCTAATTGTTGCAACGTACAACCGATGCGTTTATAGCCCGTTAAGCGATATGTTACGATTGTCGCCTCTAATGGTTTATTTTTTTGTAAAAGAGTATACATCTCCTTCCACAACCTTTTAGCCAATTCACTTCTCATATATGGTATTCCAGTGAGAAAACGTTTCACCCACATCATTATTTCTGTATCTTGCTGAATTGGAATAAATTTCGTATTCACCTGTTGTAAATTCGAAATGGTTTGAACGATTAATGATAATCTCTTCCAAAACGTTTCACCTATCTCACCATAGTGTAAACCATGTAAACACGTCGGAAAAGCAAAGTCATCTTTCCATTTGTTTAATTGCATGTTACCAGCAGTCGTTACTACGTATGTATTTTCATGTATAGATTGAACTAAATCCGTTTGTACCAACTTTGCAACTTCTTGATCATAATCAGCTCTATTCAAAGATTTATAAATCCCAAACAAAAAAGAAATTTGAAACATATTCCCATCTTGTAATGTTTGCGATGACCTCTTTCCTTTTAATAAATAATAAATAGAAGAAACGGTCCTTTCGCCATTCAATTGTTTTAAACAATACAATAAAGTATATTGTAGTTGCATTACCGCTTCCCCTTTCCAATTTAACTTAATTCTTTTTCAATATGATTACAACGTCTACTGTTACTCATTAACCTTATCATATCGGTACCATATGCTTGTACATACTCTATTGTACCAAACGAAATAACATTTACGTATTTTGAAAATCTTATGACATAATTCAAAAATAAGTTGACACTCTAATTGATAAGCATTATCATTATAATTTTATGTTGAAAAGTTTTACAAACCGTTTTACAATAAGGTTATAATTTTTATGGCGAGCTTTTCACATACATATTATCAGGAGGGAAAAAAGATGGCAAAATATACAATCGTTGATAAAGATACTTGTATCGCATGTGGTGCTTGCGGCGCTGCTGCACCAGACATTTATGACTATGATGATGAAGGTATTGCATTTGTAACATTAGATGATAACCAAGGTATCGTTGAAATTCCAGATGTATTAATTGAAGATATGATGGATGCATTCGAAGGTTGTCCAACTGACTCAATTAAAGTTGCTGACGAATCATTTGACGGCGACGCTTTAAAATTCGAATAGTCTTTTATTAACTTCAAAAAATGCCCCTCATATTGATGAGGGGCATTTTTTGTTCCCTATTTTCATTCTACTTAACAAAAAACCATTAGTAGTTTCACACTACTAATGGTTTTATTTTATATGTTATGCATTTTTCATTTTTGCAAACACCCATACTTTCAGGCGTGAGAATAATGCTACAAATACAATTGTTACTACAATTCCTTTAATTAAATTAAACGGTAAGATCGCTGTTACAACAGTCGTTCTTATAGCCTCACTAGACATAGCAGGTGCATTTAAAAACCAAGTGTAAGCTGGGAATATGATGATATAGTTTAATACACTCATAATTAGCGCCATTGTAATTGTCCCTAACATTAGTCCTGTCGTTAAACTCTTTACAGTACGATACTTTCTAAATAAGAAAGCTGCTGGTCCAATAAATAAACATCCTGCAATAAAGTTTGCAATTTCTCCAACTGGCACTCCTACTAAACTACCTTGAATCCCGTAATGTAAAATATTCTTTATTCCCTCTACAATTATCCCCGCAATTGGTCCAAAAATAATTGCAGCAATTAGAGCTGGCACATCACTAAAATCAATTTTTAAAAATGGCGGAAGCCCTGGGAACGGGAAATCCAACATCATTAGTAAATATGCAATACTACTTAGCATTGCTACACTCACCATCTTTACTACACTGTTTTTTTGTTTCATCGTTCTCTCTCCTTTTCCATCGATCATCTCATGGAAAGTGGAAAGGTTCTGCTATGCCTATTTTTTCATAGAATGAAAAAACCCTTTGTGTTTTACACAAAGGGAGAATTTAAGGCACATCAAACAGACGTTCAAATTCCTATCTTTTTTGAACGCTTGAACCTCCATCTTCTCCCATCCAGACTATACTGTCGGCTTTGGAATCACACCAAATCCTGCCTTAACGGCTCGCGGGCTTAGAACGAAATCATAAATAGTTCATCACCGCCGGTCGGGATTTTCACCCTGCCCCGAAGATAGACCGATATTCTATTTTCCCCTTCATTATACAACAACCTAATAACATTGTGAACTAAAAAATTGTAACTTATTTAAAATTAGTTATTTATTTTTTATAACTCATTAATAATTGCAAAATATTTTACAATACACCCCATATTTTTTATTATTAGGCATTTCTCTTTTGAATTCCCTAGTCATATATAATGAAAAGTGATAAGATGTTGAATTGTTAAGATAAGAACATTTTCTGAGTTATGGAGGAAATGTCATGAAGAAAGATAAAAGACACTCTATTCGAGAAGCAATGAAAAAAAACTTAAGAAAAGAATACTTTTACTTAAAAAAAGAATTACTTTTCTACTGTCCAATTGATTTAGGCACATTCTCAAGCGAGACATACTATGCTGCTTTCGATAAAGATGGCATCAGTATTTATCAGTATGATAAAAAAACAGAAAGTAAATTAAAATTGTGCGAGCGTCATCCATGGAAGAGTTGGAATAAAGTGAAGGTTGATCACTATTTGACAACTTCTCAATTTATTTTTCAAGGTGAGCGTAACTGGATATTATCCCTTTTCCAAAAAGGAAAAGAAGCTCAAAAAATTATCGAAGAGCATACATCTTTACAAACAGAAGTTGTTTCTCGCTCTTTCTTAAAAAAACTTCCTGGTTTTCGTTCTAATACACCGTTGAATAAATACATCGGCAGCATTTGTTACACTGCACTTATTGCATTTTTATTAAAATGGATGATTCCATTTCAAGCACCACAAATCGCCCTGTACTCTCTTTCGATTGGTTGTATGCTTCTTGGCTTACTTTGTTTGACAATCGGTTTAATTGAACCGACTATTGTACTGTTTCGAACAAAAGAAAAAACAAGAACAAAAGTTTTTTACTTATATAGCTACTTAGCTATTTCTGGATTTATATGTGTCTTTATTTTTTGGTAAAAGAAGAGCTAGTTAAACTAGCTCTTCTTTACTTTACGTATAATTGTTGATTTGGATAAATTCGCTCTTGCTGCAATCCATTTTTTGCTTTTATTTCCTTAAGTGTCATACTAAATTTCCGTGCAATATTAACTAAAGTATCCCCTTTTTGTACGACATATAATGAGGAAGAAACAACTTCATTTCTTTGTTCATTTAAAACAAGTAATGGATTCATCGCATTCTTTTTCGCCATCGTCCATCTTCCTTGATGAAGTTCTAAATGTAAATGTGCACCTCGTGATTCTCCTGTGTTTCCTACTTCTCCAATTATTTCTCCTTTTGAAATATAATCCCCTTGAACTACGTGTCTCTTATTTAAATGTGCATACACAGCCTCATATTCTCCATGTTTAATAAATACAACGTTCCCATAACTATTTGAATAATATGACTTTGTCACCTTACCATCTTGAATAGCTGCCACAGGTGCTCCGATCGGTGCAGCTATATCAATACCGTAGTGTTTTCCATGCCTTGTCCCAAAATAATCACTTATCTGTCCTTCCACAGGCCATGTCCATCGATTTTCTTTTGCGTAAACATGTAATTGAGATAAAAACAGTACAGTCAATAACATGACGCTACATTTTAACACTTTCATATACATCCTCCGTTTTCTAATTACCACCATACCTTCTCTATTTTGGTATATTACAGAAAAAAGTATACAAAAAAAGAAAGTGAATTACTCCACTTCCTTCTCTTTCTTATCACGAAAAACTAATGCGCTACGGTTATACTCCACATCTTTTACTTGTAATCGAGTATTTATTACTCTAGCTACTGCAAACAAATAATCAGATAATCTATTTACATACTTTAGAACAACTTCATTTGTTTCCACTTCTTTTTTCAACGATACGATAGAGCGCTCTGCTCTTCTTACAACAGTACGTGCAATATGAATGGTAGCCGATGCCTCGCTACCACCTGGTAAAATAAAGCGTTCTAATGGTGGCGCTTCTTCTATATACAAATCAATCCTTCTTTCTAAGCTTTCGACCATTTCGATCGTTACTTTATAAGGGATTTTCTCCTCCACTATCGCCAAATCTCCCCCGCAATCAAATAGTTCATGTTGAATATTTTCAAGTTCATTGTAAATATCTCCAAATGCCCCGCCTTGTAGCTTAGTCATCGCATATCCAATATGAGAATTCGCCTCATCTATCGTGCCATATGCTTCTACACGAATATTATCTTTATCCACCCTGCCACCTATTACACTTGTTTTCCCTTTATCTCCTGTTTTCGTATATAATTTCATTTCTTCACAGCACCTCTCTCGTTATTCTTAATTCGACTAAGATAGAAAAAAGTTCTACTATAATTTATTTAATTGATTTTACAAAAAAATAAAAAACAGTAGAACTTTATTTATTATTAACTTTAAAAACATATATCTAAATTATACGATTCGGCAAATATACAGAGAATGTAGTTCCTTCTCCAACAACACTTGAGACAGAAATTTTCCCATCATGGCCTTGAACAATATTTTTAGCAATCGCAAGCCCGAGTCCTGTTCCACCCTTTTTCCCGCGTGTTCTTGCTTTATCAGCTTTGTAAAAACGATCAAACAAGAATGGAATATCTTCTTCTGGAATACCAGCACCTGAATCTTGCACTTCGAAAGTAAGACCATTATTTTCCGTATGAATTACAAGTGCAACATGTCCACCTGCATTCGTATGACGAATTGCATTATCAATTAAATTCGTCAACACCTGTTCCATACGGTCTGCATCAAACGGATATTGTTCAATTGGACTTTGGAAATCTACTGTTAGTTCAACTTCTTTATCCTTTGCAATCCCTTGGAATTTACGGCCAATCTTTTCGACAAATGGATGAATATCTACTTCACCAATATGTAACTCTACGTGGCCACTTTCCATACGAGCTAAATCTAATAATTCATTTACAAGTTTACCTAAACGAACGGATTCATCATAAATGATTTGAACAAACTCATTAATTTCCTCTTTCGTTTGCACAATATCATCTAAAATCGCTTCACTATACCCTTGAAGCATGACCATTGGTGTACGAAGTTCATGTGATACATTGGCAATAAAGTCTTGACGCATCTTCTCAAGACGGCGTTCTTCCGTCATATCACGCAACACTGCTACAGCCCCACGAATTTTCGTTTGATTGTAAAGCGGCGTCATAAGAACTACGTAGTTACCTTTTTGCAAATTAATTTCAACAACTTGTTGTTGCTCACTTTCTACAACGCGATGGAATAGTTCCACAAGTTCAGAAGGTAGTTTTTTACTTAGCTCTATCTCTTTTTCTTCTTGCCAAACTTGTAAGAAATTTTCAGCCGGTGGATTAATAACTACGACTTCACCTTCTTGATTTAACGTAATAACTCCATCTGCCATACTACTCAAAATACTAGCTAACTGTTCTTTTTCTTGCTGCAAAGCATTCATATTAAACTTCAACTGTTTACCCATTTGATTTAAGGCCGTTGCAAGCTCACCAATTTCATCCTGAGATACCATAGGGGCCTTTGCATCAAACTTCCCACGTGCCACCTCAAAAGCAACCTCACGCATTTTACGAAGCGGTGCGGTAATTCGAGTAGATAAGAAGAACGCAAAGAAGGTTGTTAATATAATCGCAATCCCAGCCGATAAGAAAATAAAATCAGTCGTTCTCTCCATACCTTGTATTGGTACTTGTAAAGATTCATATACGAACACTGCACTTTGATTTTTTGATTGCACCGGTTTTCCGACAATCATAATATCATTTTCAGTATTTTTATTCTTCCTACTATTAGAAGCTTTTCTTATGTTGTTTTTAATTTCTTTTTTATCTTTAAAAACAGCAGCTAATTCTTTATCTTCTTTTAAATCATCTATTGTTAGCGTAACTAATCCTTCTTGTTTCGGAGAAGATGAAATCTCCTTACCATCTTCTACAATAATGATTCTTGAAAGTGGGTCAGAGAATTTATACGCGATATTCTCAATCGTTTTTACATCGGCACCTTCTTCAATTAACTCTGAAACACTTGTTGCAACTTTCTGAAGCCTAGCTTCACTCATATCAACATAATACGTTCTAAAAAACTGTGAAAGTAAAATCGCAACAAATCCAAGAACAAACGAAACGAGAAGTAATATGGTCATCCATAACTTCCCTACTACACTTCTCCAAAGCATCAGTCGTTCACAACCTCAAACTTGTAACCTACGCCCCAAACGGTAACAATCATCTTCGCAGCATCTGGTGATTTTTTACTTAATTTCTCACGTAAACGCTTTACATGCGTATCCACTGTACGTAAATCTCCGAAGAATTCATATTGCCATACTTCTTTCAACAATTGCTCTCGATCGAATACCTTATCAGGAGCTTTCGCTAAGAATAATAGTAATTCATATTCTTTCGGCGTTAAGTTCACTTCATTACCATCTGCAGTAACACGATGTGCATCGTTATCAATTGTTAAGTGCGGGAACACAGTAACATCTTTCGTCGTTGTATCTTGTGTAAAGAATGTTGTTGGTACAGCACGACGTAACACCGCTTTCACACGAAGCACTACTTCACGTGGGCTAAATGGTTTTACAATATAATCATCCGTTCCAACTTCAAATCCTTGTACCCGATTTACTTCTTCACCTTTTGCCGTCAACATAATAATTGGTGTCGCTTTTTTCTCACGAACCCCTTTGCACACTTCGATACCATCTTTACCAGGCATCATAAGATCCAATAAGATTAAATCATAATCATTTTGCAACGCCATTTCTAAAGCTGTATCACCATTATCTGCTTCCTCAATAGTGTATTGCTCTCTTTCTAAGTACATTTTCAATAAACGACGAATGCGATCCTCATCGTCTACAATTAAAATTCTAAATTCATTTTCCATTTCTACCCGCTGCATATTTTCACATCAGCGGTTCACACCTACCCTTCTACACTATTATGTTGCGCTATTCTCGGTTATTTAAGCACTCCTCTAAATGTTTCACTTCCCACTATTATGCTTCACAAGAATAATAAAGTTTGTTCAATTTTTTTCCAAAACTATGTATTTTATTTGAACAGTATATTATGTCCTCGACATCATTTTACAAAATCAACCGCTACTTTGTCATGTTTTTCTCAAAAAAGAAGAAAATTTGACAAAAATAAAATAGGAAAGTGACATACACTCTCCTATTTTATTTCTCTATGCATATGAATGTAAACCCGCAATGATTAAGTTCACTACAATAAAGTTAAACATAATGATCGCAAAACCAATTACTGCAAGCCACGCTGATTTTTCCCCATGCCATCCTTTAGATAATCGTAAATGTAATACTGCCGCATAAAAGAGCCACGTTATAAGTGCCCAAACCTCTTTCGGATCCCACCCCCAAAAACGCGTCCATGCTATTTGAGCCCAAATCATCGCAAAAATTAGCGCACCTAATGTGAAAACTGGGAATCCAATTGCAATAGATCGATATCCAATTTCATCTAATAAATCACTATTCGTATTCTTTACTAGTGGCTGAAGTGCCGCTGATACTCGTTTACGTAAAACAAGTCTTAATACAACATAAAGTAGTGTTCCAACTATTACTGACCAAATAACAGTATTTAATTTTTTCGCATTTACAATCGCTGGAACTTCGACTGTCGGTTCTAATTTATTTTCTGTCAGTAACTTCCCTTCATGTGGTCCAACTAAAGCTGGGAGATTATACTTCATCTCGACTTGTTGTTCATTTTTATCAATCCATTGAAACTTAGCTTCATATTTCATACTGGAGAATACTGTCGTTACCGCAATAAATCCAACTGTACAAACAAGTGTGAACACTACCGTTTCTAACCAAAATGTACGTTTACTTCTCGTTGATTGATCTACATTTTTCAATAAATACATAACGCCCGTAATAAAACTAATTGCTAAAATTGCTTGTCCTGCTGCTGCAGTCGTCACGTGAATGTGTAACCAGTTACTTTTTAAAGATGGGATAAGCGGGGATATTTCCCTCGGGAACATACTTGCATAGGCAATTAATAAAAGAGCAACTGGTAATGCAAATAGTCCAATTATACTTACGCGGTACATAAAATACATTACAATAAATGCTCCGACAAGCATCATACCGAAAAACGTACCGAATTCGAAAAAGTTACTAACTGGCGCATGACCTGATGCAATCCACCTTGTAACAAAATATACTGTTTGTGCTATAAATCCTAAAATTGTAATCGTTATTCCTACATTTGCCCATTTATGACCCTTTTCTTTAATTGCTCCCCCAAAAAATAGAGTTGCTATTAAATATAAAATAAATGCGGTAAAGAGAAAGTTACTACTTATTTGCACCATATCGTTTCCCCACCTTAACTAATTTTTTTATCAATTACTTTATCATTTGGCTGTGGAATTACTGTACCTTCTAGTATTCTTTCAATATCTTTCTTTAAACCGAACCAATTTTTATTCGTATGTCCTGCAATCCACCATTCATCATTAACACGTTGTATCCAAATACGGCGATGATTCCAATACATACCTTGAATGACACCAACCATAAATATAAATCCTCCAATACCAAGAATCCAAAGCGTTAAATCTTTCCTAACCGTTAGAGCTGTCGCATTTTGCATTTCAACACCTGCAAATGACATTTTATATTTGTTGTTTCCATCTGCTTCTATATTTTGCTGAATACCAACGAAACTCACTTCACCATCTGGCGTCTCAGGCGTAAACATTTTAAATACGAATGCAGGGTTGTTTGGTAATTTTGTTTTTGTATTCGGTTTTCCATTCTCATCAAAATAAAAATCTGGAAAATAGCTTAATAGTTCTAAAGAATAACCATTTCCTAAATCGTATTTTTCTGTTGGATTCGCTAAATCTACTTTAATTGGTCCCCACTTTTGATTATTTTCTTTGTTTTGCAAGTGGAAGGACATACTTTTAAATTCACTTTCTTTATAATCCACTTGATACACTGCAAATTGATCAAATTTCAATGGCTCATTCACGCGAATTTCCGCTTCTTTTACTTTTTCTAATTTCGGTTTTTGCCCTGCTATATTTTCGCCTACCGCTTTATATAATACTGCATTCGTTTGGAAGTTTTTCGCAATCATTTTATCCCCAACACGGTCTATCGCTTCATCAAAAACTTCCTTATCCTTACTTTTATCATAAACTTCTTTTATAAACTTCTCATTTTTTAAATAGTATTGACCATCCGTCCCTGGTACTTCTTTCGTTTCACCATCACGTAACCAAAGAGCTTCGTCTACGTACATACTCGGTAAAAAACGAAGCATCGCACCGAATAAAAAGATAATAAGGCCGATATGATTTACATATGGACCCCAACGTGAGAAACGTCCCTTTTCCGCTAAAACGTTTCCGTCTTCCACTTTCACGTTATAGTTTCTTTTCTTTAAATTCTTTTGCACTCTTTCCAAGTCACCATCTTGCGGAGTACCAGTCCCGTATAATCTTTGTCTCTTTAAAAAGCTAGGATGTCTTTTTACCCCTTGTTTTTTTAAAGCTTTATAAAGGGGAATAACACGGTCTAAACTACATATCACAAGTGAAGTACCGATAGAAGCAATTAAAATCATGTACCACCATGAACCGTATAAATTATTAAATCCTAATTGATAGTATAATTGCCCTAAAAATCCGTATTCCTGTTTATAATATTCAGCTGGTGCAATTCCTGGCGTTATGTACATTTCTTGCGGAAAAATTGTTCCTATCGCTGATGCAGCTAAAGTTATTACGATTAGCCATACACCTACTTTTACAGAAGAGAAAAAGCTCCAAATTTTATCGACTATCGTTTTTGTTTGCGTGAGAGATCTCCGCGCACTCCCCTCATAGCGCATATCCAATAGTTTTACATTTTCATTGCTTTCAAATGGTTTCCCACAAGCTTCACAAAAAATGGTTCCTATCGGATTAACATGTCCACACTCACATTTAATTTCTTTCAACACTCTCACCGCCCCTGTATCTATATGTACTATTGTATATTCTAGCCTCAAGTTACCGCAATACTCAGAATTTTTAAATCAGAGGCGCTATAGACATGCACCTCTTATGTAAAGGCTTTCTTTATTACGGAGTAATTTTCTTTAAATAGCCTTCTAACTGTTCTTTCGTTTGTTCACCTATAATTTGCTCCACTACTTTTCCATCTTTATCAATCAAAAAGCTTGTCGGTAATGGACCTACTCCATATGTGCCTATGATTTTTGTTCCTTTATCAATGGCAACTGGGAATTTCAAATCATATTGTTTCACAAAGTTCTTAACAGCAATATCTGTTTCATCTGCATCTAACGCAATAATTTCAACGCCTTTTTCTTTATACTTTGGATATAATTCATTCATATAAGGCATTTCTTTTTCACAAGGTTTACACCAAGTTCCCCAAAAGTTTAAAAATACACCTTTACCCTTTAAGTCCTTTAATTCAATTTTCTTTCCTTCCAAATCCGTCACAACAAAATTAGGTGCTTCTTTCCCAATTTGCATTTTCTCTTTATCAGTGAAAAACCCTTGATAAAGGGTAAATCCTACAGCACCGCTTAAAATGAGCAGAATGATAACACGAAATAATAAGCGATTTTTCTTCATCTTGTCTCCCCTCTCCTCGGTAAATGGTATGTATTCTTTTCTGTAAATGTTATATTGAATAAATCACCAGCAGAGCACTCCACTGGTGAAATTTTAACTCTATAGCTTATCTTGGCTTTGTAGAAGCAAGCGCGCGTAATTGTTTTACCTCATGTGGTGTCAATTCTCTTGCATCACCAGGTCGCAAACTACCCACTTCTAAAAAGGCATAACGTTCACGTTTTAATTTCACTACTTTACAGTCTAACGCTTCAAACATACGACGTACTTGACGGTTACGGCCTTCGTGAATTGTTAATTGTACAATCGCCATCTCTTTACGCTTGTCCCAAGAAATAATTTTCACATTTGCTGGTGCTGTCTTCCCGTCTTCTAATGTAACACCTCGTTCTAACATGCGAATTTTCTCACCTGTTAATGGCCCTTTTATTTTTGCAACATATGTTTTTTCAACTTTATATCTCGGGTGCATTAATACATTAGCGAAGTCCCCATCGTTTGTCATTAATAATACGCCAGACGTATCATAATCTAAGCGTCCGATTGGGAATAAACGTTGTGTAATTTCAGGGAAAAAGTCTGTTACAACATTTCTTCCTTTATCATCTGATACACTTGAAATTACGCCAGTTGGTTTATATAGTAAAAAATAAACAGGTTCTTCTTTTTCAAGAGGGATGTTATTTACTTCTACTTTATCTTGAGGAGTTACTTTTGTTCCTAACTCCTTCACTATTTTTCCATTAACTTTCACTTTTCCTTGCTGAATTAATTCCTCAGCCTTTCTTCTCGATGCAATACCTGCTTGTGCAATCACTTTTTGTAATCGTTCCATTTCTTTTTTTCACCTCGAATTTATCTTACCTTACATTAGAAAGACTTGGCAACCGCATACGTTTTACGACTGTTCGCCTCGTCTCACTTAAACAACATAGCGATGATATTAAACATATAAAGGGCAAATCATGTTTTTATCCTTTATTATTGTCCATATTTTTCATATTTCTCACAATAAAAGTTCATCATTTTGTCAAAAATACTGCATAAAAAAACCACTATTAAGCTACACCTTAATAGTGGTCGTATACGTATTATAAGCGAAATAGCCTAAAAAATGAATAGTATTACTGAAACAATAAAGAAACAAACACAATTGAGCAAATAATCCCGATTAAATCTGCAAAAAGGCCTACTTTTAATGCATCCCCCATTTTTCTAATCCCAACAGCTCCGAAGTATACTGTTAAAATATAAAAAGTCGTATCTGTACTCCCTTGCATCGTAGAAGCTAATCTCCCAATAAACGAATCTGGTCCATATGTTGCAATTAAATCAGTCGTAATACTTAAACCAGCAGAACCCGAAATTGGACGTATAAGCGCAAGTGGAACGATTTCTGCTGGGACATGAATTAAATCTAACATCGGCTTCATTACAGATATCATCGCATCTAAAGCACCTGATGCCCGAAAAATAGAAATGGATACAAGCATTCCAACCATAAACGGTAAAATGGAAACTGCAATTTGAATCCCTTCTTTTCCTCCCTCAACGAACGATTCATACGTTGGGACTTTCTTTATCGTGCCATATAAAAGGATAAAACCAATTACACAAGGGATTACCCATAATGAAATTGTATTTACAATACTCATTTTTTCCGCCCCTTTCTACTCCTTCTTCGGTAAAAATAGCGGTCAATCCAAATTGCCCCAATCATAGAGAGCACTTGTGCAATGAATGTTACCCCAACAATTTCAGTAGGATTTGCTGATTCATAAGTCATTCGAATCGAAATGACGGTAGTAGGAATTAAAGTAATAGCTGATGTATTTAATGCTAGAAACGTCACCATAGAGCGACTGGCCGAATCCTTCCCTCCATTTAATTCTTTCAGTTGTTCCATCGCTTTAATACCAAGAGGGGTTGCTGCATTACCTAGTCCAAAAAAGTTCGCCATCATATTCGATAGAATAAATCCCATTGACGGATGATCCTTCGGTATTTCTGGAAACAACCTTTTTACTATCGGCATAAAAAGTGTAACTAACTTTTTTAACAACCCTGCTTCCTCTGCAATTTTCATTAAGCCAAGCCAAAATACTAAAACGCTAATAAGTCCTATGCAAATCGTTACTGCATCTTTTGACCCGTCAAATACAGCTTTCGTTACTTCTTCCATCGTTCCGTTTATCATGGCATACACAATCCCTATGACCGCCATCGCTGCCCAGACGAGATTAACCATCGTTCCCAACACCTATCATGTAAGAAAAAATTTCCTTCACATTGTTCCAGTACATACCCGTTGCAGCTACTAACTTCCGTTTACTATAAAATAAATTCCGTTCTCCGACTTTTTCATTACCAACATAAATGTCTGTCTTCCCAACCTTTACTCCATCCGTAAGTTTTGCACTTTTATCGAGTTCAACTTTTAATACTACGTTCTTTTTTTCTTCTTCAGTTAACGGTACCGAAAAACTATTTTTCGTATAAACATGATTGGCATATTTCTTTTCATTTATTTCAGCAAGCGCTCCTTGTCCTAAAACTTTTGTTTGCTTAAAACGTTCAAACCCTTTGTCAAATAGATTCATATGATCATCCCAATCACTAGAAGCACTCAAAGTCACGACAATTAAATCTAGTCCATCTTTTGATGCCGTTGTAACAAGCGTTCGTCCTGCTTTTTTCGTAAAACCTGTTTTCCCACCTGTTGCAAATTCATAATAGGATGTCACAAGCTTATGTTTATTTTTCCACGGATAATCCCATGAATTTGATTTATACGTTTTTGTGCCAAAAATTTTCTTAAAGGTCTCGTTCCCCATTGCATATTTCGTTAACAGTGCCATATCATAAGCCGAAGAATAATGAGAGCCATCTCCATCCAAACCATGAGGATTTGAGAAGTGAGTATCTTTCATTCCAATTTGTTTCGCCTTTTCATTCATTAAATATACGAACCCCTCTATACTCCCTCCTACATTTTCAGCAATTACTTGCGCTGCGTCATTACCTGATCTAAGCATAAGTCCGTATACTAAATCCTCTAGCTTCACTTTTTGTCCAGGTTTTAAATAAATCGCCGATCCTTCCACCCTGACTGCTTCATTACTAACTGATACCATTTCTTTCATTTTTCCTGATTCAGCAGCTAACAAGGCTGTCATAATTTTTGTTATACTAGCAATTTTTTGTGGCTCATGTTCTGCTTTTCCGTATAATACACGACCAGAACTTTGCTCCATTAATACAGCATTTCGAGCGCTAACATTACTGTTCATCTTTGCATATGTAGGAATCGGCATAACGCTTGCGTACATAATAAGAAGCGTAATGATTACACAAATTCGTCTCATATTTCCCCCCACGTCCTTTTGGCACTTTTTGTACAAGTGTATGCTTGGCCTTTTAAAATATGAACGAAATCTTCCTTCTGCTCCCATTAAAAAAGACGCAAGGAATTTGCGTCTAATATGGTGTCCATTCAATTTGTTTCGCAGTTTCAAATCTTTTTTCTACATCAGGCCAATTCACAACATTCCACCAGTTTTTAATATATTCATCTTTTCGATTTTGGTATTGTAAATAATACGCATGTTCCCATACATCTAGTACAAGGAGCGGTATCGTATCCCATTGTGTAAACAATTGATGAAGTGTACTCTGCAAAATTTCTAACCTTCCAGATCGGGGGACCCAAACGAGAATCGCCCAGCCTGAACCTTCTACTTTAGAGGCTGCTTCCGTAAAATGTTTTTGAAAACGTAAAAAGCTCCCAAAATCTTGTTCAATTTGTTGTGAAAAAATCCCTCTTGGACTTCCACCACCATCTTTTTTCATGTTATTCCAAAATATCGTGTGTAAATAATGTCCTGATCCATGAAAAGCCGCTTCTCGTTCCCAATGCTTAATTAAATCAAATTGATTGGTTTTTCTCGCTTCCTCCATCATCTTCTCTGCTTTATTTAACCCTTCTACATAACTACGATGATGTTTATCATGGTGTAACATCATAATTTCTCTAGAAATATACGGCTCTAACGCGTTATATGGATAAGGTAATGGCGGGAGTGTATGCCCTCCAATTGGAACAGCTCGTTCACTATCCCCTCTTTCATATAGTTCATATTCCTCTTCTTGCATAAATACTTCCTGCAGATGATGTTGAATATGTTCTACATCATCGCTTATTTCATACATAAACTCCGCATCCGTTTCGTACTCATGCTCTTTCATACGCTCTAATAATGTCTGAATTTTATAAGCAAGCATATGGACATCATACACTTCCATTGCGCGGCTATCTAATACGTGAAGAACACTTTCACACCAACTTTCTACTTCATGAAAGTAATCTGTAAATACACCTTGCTGACTCATGTTACACCTCCTTATTGCTATCCACTTAAATATATTCAATGAAAATCCCTTATATAACTGTACAAAAGGAAAAGAAGCTAAGTCTCCTTAGCTTCTTTTCCTTAATTAGTATTTGTGTAACATCTTCGTTTGGTAATCTGTCTCATAATATTCTAGTTCTTCACGCATCAATTGAAATTTACCTTCTAAATTCTTCATCACTTGCTCTATAGATGAAGGTGGTGTTTGTTGAAAAACGATAGAATTTTTTCCTGTATATGCAGATCGACTATTTTCATACCAATGATCACTCTTCGGGGAAAAAAACTCTGCAATTACTTGATGATATATCTTATATAAAATTTTTTCAGCTGCTGTTTTTCGAAATGGCTGGCTATTCAGCAAAACAAAACATGCATCATGTCCTTCTTCGCAAAAAACGAGAAGACGTCTCATTGATGCTAATAACCCTTTATAATATTGCTCGTTCCCAGCTGGTGTCTCTTCTAATAAAAAAGGCAACGTATGATTATTTACATAATTGGTTATCAAAGTAATCGCATCTTCTAAAAATATAGAAACTTGTTCTGTTTGATTTTCAACCATCAAATTAGACATTTCTTCCCTCTCCCTTTCCATTTCACGCTATTTCTATTCTTTTATTTTTATGTAATTCAGCCAATATTTCTTGTACTTTCAACACTGTTCTCTCATCAAAATATTGTTGAAATTCTTCTATATTATTTAAATATAAACGTTTTTGCGCACGGAGCTCCTTATCTTTCACTAAACAACATATCGCTACAATATCCCGTAAATATATGTCTTGTTCTTCTACTTTACACACTGGATTTCCTTCAAAAGGAGTAATTTCTTGTATAACTTCTTCAAAATAGCGAACGTATAAAACTGAAAAAGTTTTCTCTTTATCATTTAATATATATGTCACTTCAGATCTGTTAAAAAAATCTTCTGATGTATTAGGTTTTGCTTTCTCTAACTCATGCCCCGCATAACCTATTATAATCATATACTTCCCCTCTCTTCCTTCTTTCACTCCATTTTAACTTAACTTTCTGATAAACGAAATATTCTTTTAAATATACCTATATAAAAAATAGCTTACCTATACAGGAATTTACCTTTTTATTTTTCTTGAAGTTTGTCATAATAATATTATTGTCTCAGTTTTCTTATACAAGGAGAGTTGTATTTATGTCGTTTTCATGGAAACGTTTCTTACAAATCGGGAAAATTATCTTCCCATTTGTTGTATTAACAGTTGTATTCTTTCAAGCAAAAAAAGAATTAGCGGGCATTTCTTTTTTAGAAGCGATTGATACAATTAAAAACATTCCAACTGGAGGAGTCTTTTTAGCAATTACACTTGGTGCATTCGCTGTATCAACGATGTTCTTTTATGATTATGTTATGCTTCGTTACTTAAAAGCTGATATACCTGTCCAAAAGATTTTCCGTATCTCATGGATTGCGAATACTTTAAATGGTTTTATTGGATTTGGTGGCCTCGTTGGAGCTGGTGTACGAACAATGCTTTATCGTCCATACATAAAAGAAAATGGAAAACTTATTAAAAGTATTGCCTGGATGACGACTGCCTTTATTAACGGATTAGCCATACTTTCATTCCTCGGTCTTATCGGAATATTAGACACAAGATTTATTTTGCATGAAAAACCGTGGTTATGGCCTGTCCTTATCTTCTTTGCCCTTTTCGTCCCTATATACATCGGCTTTTCTAAACTTAAAAATAGAAAAACAACGCAAACCGAAGGACAAGAAGAGGAAGAGAAAAATCCAACTGTTTTATACTCATTAGTTTCATTAGTCGAATGGGTATCTGCTGGTATCGTTATGTACGTCATTTTAATACTGTTTGGAATTGAAGTTGACTTTCAAAAGTTTTTAGGTGTATATGTAATTGCTGCCTTAGCTGGCGTCGTTAGTCTTGTCCCTGGTGGGCTTGGTTCATTTGACCTTGTCTTCTTAACTGGACTAGGACAATACGGCATTGATACAGGTGTTTTACTGCCTGCTATGTTACTATATCGCCTCGTCTATTACATTTTACCATTCTGCCTTGGTCTCATTTTTGCGGCTTTCGAAATGACAGGAGTGGCCATTAAAAAGTTTGAAGATAAACCTTTTATTGCGCCTGCATTAGAAACCACTGGCGTTATATGGACTTTGCAGCGTGACTTTCTAGGGAAATTAGGTTCATGGGCATCTGCTGCTTTAACAGTATTTGCTGGCTTAATGGTTATTTTATCGACTATTTTACCAACAAGTATAAACCGGGCACACGCCTTACATATTTTAGCTCCAAAGCATCTGATTCAGTTTTCTTTTAGCTTATCGCTAACATTCGGTATTCTCCTTCTAATCCTTTCAAGGGGAATATATTACGGAACAAAACGTTCTTATTATATGACAATTATTTCTTTAATTGGAGCCGCTATCTTTAATACGCTAAAAGGAATTGATATTGAAGAAACATTTATTTTGTTAATCGTACTCGCTGTATTATATATGCTTCGTAAAAGATTCGTACGCGAGAAAATGGAAGTCTCACTTTCTGATATCGTAAAAGTTTTTATATTCTTACTTGTAACGTTATATTTATATAAAAACTTAGGTATTTTATTTGCAGGTGCAAAAGAAGCTTTTAAACCTGATTTCGTCGTTCGTAATATTACCCAAGTGAAACGAAGTGCATTAGCAGCTGCCTTTTTCGTTCCTACTTTTTTACTAATTGGCTCACTCATTGCCAATCGTTATCGAAATGAATTTCCCGGGCAACCAGCAAATGATAAAAGATTACAAAACTTCTTAGATGAACACGGTGGAAATGTACTTAGTCATTTAGGTTATTTAGGAGATAAACAATTCTTCTTTAGCAGTGATGGGAAAGCGCTCCTTCTCTTCTCCATAACTGGAAAACGTCTTGTTGTATTAGGTGATCCAATTGGTGACCCTTCCTCCTATCGTAATGTGTTGCAAGAGTTTTTAGCTGAAGCTGATCGATTCGGATACATTTGTGTATTTTATCAAATCGAAAGTAAATGGATGAGTTTATATCATGATTTTGGTTATAACTTCTTTAAACTTGGTGAAGAAGCTGTCGTTGATTTAAATACATTTACAATAACAGGAAAGAAACGCGCTGGTATGCGAGCGACTTTCAATCGTTTTGAAAGAGAAGGCTATACATTCTCTATTCATCAGCCGCCATTCTCAGACGAATTATTCGAAGAGTTACGGAAAGTTTCTGATGCATGGCTCGGTGGAAAAAAAGAGAAAGGTTTTTCACTCGGATACTTCGATCGTGAATATATTAGCCGTGCTCCTATCGCTACATTATCTGATGCGGATGGAAAGATTATCGCATTCACAACCTTTATGCCCGTATATCAAAACGGATCATTGTCTGTTGATTTAATGCGCTATTATCCAGATGCACCTAGTGGAATTATGGACGCAATTTTCATCCACTTATTCCAATGGGCAAAAGAAAATGAATATCACTCCTTTAATATTGGTATGGCGCCACTTTCCAATGTTGGGTTATCAACACAATCATTTTGGTCTGAAAGAGTTGCTGCTGCAATCTTTAATAACGTTCGTTATACGTATAGTTTCAGCGGATTACGACATTTTAAAGAGAAATACAAACCAGCATGGAGCGGTAAATATTTAGCATTTAGGAAGAATCATTCTTTACCAATTACGATGCTCTCTGTAACAAAACTAATAGGAAAAAGAAAAAACAGCTAAAAATTTAGCTGTTTTTTCTTTTTTGAACTTGTACGATAAAATCCTTCTCATATTTCTTACCATTTATATAAAAAGTTCCCCACAGTTTATACGTGCCTTGGGCAGGAAATGTAATACGATACTGTAATTGCTCATCCGTATCAACAGGCATAGCGTATAAAAAGTTTTCCCTCGTTTCATCTACGATATAAAGAGTTTCCTCTTCTCCTCTCTCTGAATGTAATTTCAATTTTTCACCCTTTTTTGCTTGAAACTGAAATGTTAACGTCACCGGCTCATTCGGATGTAATGCACCGAATAAAAGAGAAACTTCATGCTCTCCAATTTTTTTTGTAAGTACACTATCGACTGGCAGGTTCACCTTCTTCTTATTTTTTTCTTCTTTTTCTCTCCCAAAATCTGTCTTCGCGAATGATTCTACTGACTTATTTTTGTCTTCATATAAAAATATTGTATACGCTTCATCTTTCGCTATTTTGGAAGATAACTTATATGATCCATTCCCTGCAAATGTAGGTTTAATCTGTTGTATATGTTTTAACTGTTCATCTACAATAACTGCCCGAATTTGATCATTTACACCACGAACCTCATTATTCTTTTTATTTAGTAATTGAAACAAAATATCTACTTTATCATTTCCTTTTCCATTTGATACATCCCATTTTACTTCTTGAACACCTCCTACCGTCTCTACGGTTTCCTGATATTTTTTTATGTAAAATCCTCCCGCCACAATAAGTACCAAAGCTACAAGTCCAATGACAAGATTTTTCAAAAAATCACCTACCATTTTTATTGTCTCTGTTTATACAAAACTTCTTTCATATATATTCTAGATTATGATTTATGAAATCCTCCTCTTTTGCACATATTACAAATAATTAAAAAGATTTTAATTGAACGGATTCGTAGTGTATAATGCAAATGATATTGATTTCTATCAATACATTATAAGGAGGACTTTTCATGAGTGTACATATTGAAGCAAA
Source organism: Bacillus cereus group sp. N12 (assembly GCF_016483575.1). NCBI lineage: Bacteria > Bacillati > Bacillota > Bacilli > Caryophanales > Bacillaceae > Bacillus > Bacillus cereus group sp. N12. Next base: position 31,660 of record NZ_JAEHBO010000009.1, on the reverse strand, counting down.
ACAAGGCGAAATCGCTGAATCTATTCTATTACCTGGTGATCCATTACGCGCAAAATATATCGCTGAAACATTTCTAGAGGACGTTACTTGCTATAATAACGTGCGTGGTATGTTAGGTTTCACTGGAACTTATAAAGGAAAACGTGTATCTGTTCAAGGTACAGGTATGGGTGTTCCTTCTATTTCTATTTATGTAAACGAACTAATCCAAAGCTACGGAGTTAAAAATTTAATTCGTGTTGGGACTTGCGGTGCAATTCAAAAGGACGTAAAAGTACGTGACGTTATTATTGCAATGACAGCTTGTACTGATTCGAATATGAACCGTTTAACATTCCCAGGTTTTGATTTTGCACCAGCTGCAAACTTTGACCTTTTAAAGAAAGCTTACGATGCAGGAACTGAAAAAGGATTACACGTTCGTGTTGGTAACGTTTTAACAGCAGATGTTTTTTATCGTGAAAGCATGGACATGGTTAAAAAACTTGCAGATTACGGTGTATTAGCAGTAGAGATGGAAACAACTGCTCTTTACACATTAGCAGCGAAATATGGTGTAAATGCATTATCTGTATTAACAGTAAGCGATCACATCTTCACTGGTGAAGAAACAACATCTGAAGAACGTCAAACTACATTTAACGAGATGATTGAAATCGCTTTAGATGCAGCAATTCAACAATAATACATTAAAGAACTCGTCATACGTCTGTCGAGTTCTTTTTATGTGACTTTTTATAAAAAACTACTTTAGAAAGAGACAGATTTCTCCCTCTACTTTCTTGTCACGTTTGTTATAATAAAGTGAAATCATTTACAGTATTTCTCATAAGAGGTGAAGCAGTGAAAAACAGAAGTATCGTCTTTAAACTATTTTTATTAACATCAACATTATTTACAATCATATTCCTCCTCTTTTTCCTAGGACAGTCTCTATTTTTAGAGAAATTTTATATTAATAAAAAAGTAAAAACCGTTCAAACTGCCTTTGAAAAATTCGTAGATAATTATGAAAAAAGCGGCAAAAGTTATGAGGAAATTAGAAAACTAAAACAAGAATTTCATGATAAAACAAATGCTGAAATGCAATTTTTAGATTCTAATGGCATTATTAAAAGTGAAAACAATTTCTACATTGATGTTATTGATTCTAAAACTCAAAGTACGTATTCCATTCCACTTAATAATCTTTTAACACCCGAAGAATATATTAAATTCGAAAATTTAGGTTTAAAAAAAGATGGACCAATCAGCGTCTTGGGGTTCTTACAGGGGAATATTATAACACCAATAGAATTGTCAACAAATTATAATCGATGGCGAAACGAACATTTCAATTCGGATTTCCAATCAATTAATAGTAATCCTCCTAAAAATGGACTTACAAATCGATACAAAACTACAACTAATATCCGTCTTACTGGCGTTATATCTAAGTTACAGCTCCCATCCAAAGCTGAGGTTCGGCTTGCAAATGACATTGAAACATTACGAGCCGTTCAATATTTTACATACACAATTAGGCAGGGTACTTCTGATTCAAATAAATTAACTATATACCCATTAGGCGTTGAAGAAAATTTACAAAGCCGCATCTTTGTAAAACCTATTATGGAAAACAATATGGTTACAGAGTACGCCTTTGCGATAGTATCTTTGCAACCTGTTAATGAAGCGATGCTCGTTTTAAAAGATTATTATGTCTATGCCTTAATCATTGTGTTTCTCGTGATTATTTTATTATCCTTCTACTATTCAAAAATTATTGTGAAACCATTAATTAAGATTAATCGCGTTACAAAGAAAATGGCTAATTTTGATTTTAGCGAGAAACTACCTGTTACAGCAGACGATGAAATTGGCGGACTTTCCGGCAGTATCAATACATTATCTGTAAACTTAAAAGACAGAATTGATCGATTAAATGTTGCCAATACAAAATTACAACAAGATATTGAACGTGAACGTCAATTAGAGAAGACGAGGAAAGAATTCATTTCTGGTGTATCCCACGAATTAAAAACACCACTTAGTGTAATTAGAAGTTTCGCAGAAGGGATTCAAGATGGTGTTAGTAAAGATACAACGTATTATACAGATGTTATTTTAGAAGAAACAGAAAATATGAACAGACTTATTGTTGAAATGTTAGAATTAGCAAAACTAGAATCGGGTACGTACAAACTAGAAATGACAACATTCTCAATCGGTGAATTAATTCAGCAAATCCATACAAAGTTATTATTTAGTATGGAGGAAAAGCAGTTACAAGTGGACGTCGATGCAGACACTTCTATATTTGTTAAAGCGAATCGTAGTCGTATTGAGCAAGTAGTTGTGAACTTACTTAGCAATGCAATTCGCTATACGCCCGATGGAGAAAGAATAAAAGTCTCTGTTATAGAAACCGAAGATACAGTAAAAGTCGAAATCGAGAATACAGGAAATCCTATCCCAGAAGAAAGTCTTGAAAAAATTTGGGATCGCTTCTATCGTTTAGATGCATCACGTAGTCGTCATACTGGTGGTACCGGTCTCGGGTTATCTATTGTAAAAAACATTTTAGATCTCCATCATGCCAAGTACGGTGTATATAATACGAATAATAGCGTTGTATTCTATTTTAATTTACCAAATGTAAAAGAAGTCAAATAATTTGTCTTAATTTCACTAGGAGTTCACATGAAATTCACACTCTCCCTTTATAGTAAGAAACAAGTTAATCCTTTCCTTTACACATATAAAAGAGGAGAGTGCGTGAAATGAAACAAGCAGGACAACCTATTCAAAGTGAAAAACAATTAGAAACTATCAAAAATATACTTTTACAATCTTCGAAACGTGATGGCTTATTATTCGTATTAGCCGTAAATTCTGGCTTAAAAGTAAGCGAAATCTTACAATTAAAAGTTAGCGATGTCATCGATGAAAACGAAAATGTTCGCCATTCCATTTTATTTTACAATGAAAAAGTAAAGAAACATAAATGGTTTGCTGTAAATGAAGACTTACAGCACGCAATCGAAGACTACATGAAAGAACGTAAAACTTGGAAACGCAATGAGCCATTATTAAAGTCTCAAAAAGGAACAAAATCTATTACGAGACAACATGCATGGTACATTTTAAACAAAGCTGCAAAAGAAGTTGGATTAGAAGGGATTAGCTCACATACACTTCGAAAAACTTGGGGCTATTGTGCATACAAATCAGGTGTTGACATTGCATTTTTACAACACTTCTTTGATCATAGTACTCCATCAAAAACTTTAAAGTATATCGGTATCGCTTAATACCTCTTATACATAAAAAAGGTTACCATTTAAAAAATGGTAACCTTTTTTATGTTTCATATTCTCTTTTCTTTTCTTGTCTCTCTTATATTGTAGTGGTACTCTAATAATAAGGGGGAGAAATTATGAACACACTTACAATTGAATTACCGCAAGAAACGGCTGAAAAACTCGATTTATTAAAACAAGCTTATGAAAAGAAAACAGGTGCTAGCATTTCTGAGAGCACTCTCGTTCAAACACTTATCTCAAAAGAATTTATCCAAGCGATAACTCCTTTTGATTTACAACAATTTATTAACGGAAAAGAACAGCATTAATGCTGTTCTTTTTTTATTGCTATTTAAAATACAAAAAAATTTTACTTATTTTCCGAAAAACCATTGACAATGATAATGATAACCATTATCATTTGTTATGAAGCCAACAATTGATGAATCAACCAAACGCTCAGTAACATTGTTACCCCTCTTTTTCATATAGAAAGGCACTGTACATTCCCCCTGTTTGTACAGTGCCTTTCTTGTTTTATCATCGTTCAAATAAATTTAATTGCTCAGGCTTTGGCTCACCATATGTAATGTTCATCATTTTCATAAGTTGTTTCGCATTATCCGCTGCATCCCCGCCCGAATTATTATTAAATAATACGTATATGTCCTTTGTCTTCTTTTTTAGTTGCTCTAGTCGTTCTACCCATTCTTCCAATTCTTTATTGTTGTAGCGATATAAACAGCGAACCGCCCTCCAATTTTCCCCTTTATCCAGCCAGCCATGAACGTTTCGACCATGAAAGCGGATTAATGTTATATCCGAATCCGTCGCCTCTAATACGAGTGGAACCGAACCAATTCCCGCTTGCGGTTCATCACAAATTGTATGAATCCATTTTTCTTTCTCTAAAAATTGTAGCGTTTTATCTCTCATTTCTGGATAAAACCATGTTTGATTTCGAAACTCTATCGCACACGGTAAACCTTCCATTTTCTCTTTCGTATATCGAAGGAAATCTACATTTTTCTTTTTGCAATCAAACCATGGTGGATATTGAAATAAAATTATTTTTAATTTATTCGCTTCTATTAAAGGAAGAATCGATTGTTTATACACATCAAACATCTCATCAAACGTAGAAAAAGGAGTTTCTCCTTTCATATGCCCTGTCATTCCTTGATACGCTTTTACGACAAAAGAAAAGTCTGTCGGTGTTTCCATCGCCCATTTCGTATAATTTCGTGCCGGTTGCATCGCATAAAATGAACTATCCACTTCGACAATAGGAAAATGTTCACTGTATGTTCGTAATTTATTTTTATTTTCATAGGGATCTATATATAAAGAATCATGATCTCCCCACCCTGTCACTCCAATGAAAAACAATCATATTCCTCCCTTTCAGTTTTCATCTTATATTCATTCTACTGATTTCCCAATCATCTTGGACAATCAAATTCATTAAGTAACTCTTTCTTTAAGAGTATCCGTATAAAAATATGATATACTAAATGGAAGAATTTTTAAATTGAGGGGTTATTTATTTATGCTTCCAACCGATGATATTTTATCTCATGAAAAACGAATAGAAGAACTAGAAAATAAAGTACGTTTTTATGAAGAACTTGTGAATCAATTGCCGCATCATTTCACATATAAAAATCCACATATTGGTTTACAAATAAAGAAAACAAGAACAAATCATTCCATTCAAAACATACGAAAAGAGAATAAAGAAGCTGATTTTCAACTTACTTGCGATTCATTATTTTTATTTGAACAACTTGAAAAACACTTTGTTCATATTTTTGATGCTTTTTCACATCATGTAACCTTTATTGATAATAAAGGGAATATTACATTATGTAATCAAGCTGCTGCAGATGATTTTGGTGTAATACGAAACGAAATAATTGGAAAGCCAATTCAACAATTACTTAACTTACCTGAAGAAAAAATTAAAGCTATTGAAACCTTAAAAACAGGAACCGAAATATATAATGAAGAGGTTTTAGACAAAAACTATGGCATTATTAATAATCGAATTATTCGCGATTATAATGGAGAGATTTTTAGAGTTATTAGCGTTTTTCATTATTTAAACACAGAACGTGATGCAGAGAAATTTTCATTAGCAGGACGAATTGCCGCCGGGATTGCACATGAAGTACGCAACCCACTTACAACAGTACGGGGATACTTACAGTTTTTACAAGAGAGTGTATCTCCATCCAATAAAGAATTATTTAAACACTTACTTATTCCTGAATTAGATCGTGCAAATAGTATTATTACACAATTTTTATCTATATCGAAAACACGCGAATTTAAAAGAGAACCGTTTCCCATTAATACATTTTTACGTGAATATATTCAACAGCTACTAGCAAGTGAGGTCTTTTTGCATAACATTTCAATTGATTATAATTTTTCTAATGAATTAGATGATATTTTAGTCCATATTGATCGCCATGAACTTGTTCAAGTGTTTTTAAACCTATTTCAAAACGCCGTTGATGCTCAAGGTGAAAAACCTCTTTCTATTCAAATCACTAGTTATCGCCTAGATAACTTCGTTCGGATTACTTTCACAGATAATGGAACTGGTATTCCTCCAGCTATTCAAGAATATATCTTTGATCCATTCTTCTCAACAAAAGATTCAGGAACAGGACTGGGCCTATCAGTAACGAAGAAAATTATTCAAAATCATAACGGTACATTAAAAATGACTAGTAATCAAGCCGGTACAACTTTCACTATTTCAATTCCAATTTTACCCAAAACAACCCTTGAAAGGTTGAATGAATACAAATGAGGTATTCCTCCACAAACCGCATGCCAATTGTTAGATACTCTCAACAATTGACATGCTTTTTTATGTTGAACTAATCTTCTTTAATTTCTATAAAACTTTCTCCATAACTTAATTGTTTTTGCTCGGTAGGCAAACTTCTTATTTTTTTAGAAATAGTAGTTTGTCCATCACGAATTTAGTATAAATCTCATCTTAATATATTGTAACGACTATTGATTCTATGAAAGAAAGGAATGAAAAGATAAACAATATAAATAAAGGAAAAGTATTTTATGGTAATGATTGTTGCGAAGTCAGAGCCTGTAGTCATATTAACATCTCTAAGTCCGAACTTACAGAATTCGTTAGACTTCTTCAAGCTCTTAGTCAAGCTATTCAAGCTGTCTTTCAAAAACCTTCTCAAAATAATATCGATAACTTGATTGCTGCCCTAAATAACCTACAAAAATTCCTCAATTGCTTAGATTTGTCTCCAGCACAAAAACAAATTGGAAATTCTATTATCGCTAATCTATTAACTATTTTAAGAACAACACCTTTCTCATGCGGAGCATTGTACGTTGAGCTACAAAGCTTGCTAAGTTATTTAAAGTAGATTGTTGTACTATCGACAAATTAGTTAACCTCATAACAGAGATCCAAACTATTCCTAGTTCAATACGGATCAGATTGCCTTGGAGGAGGTGCTAGTAGGACTCAAGGGGCTTACTGGTGCCCAAGGACCGGTGGGCTCTCAAGGTGCTACTGGTGCGACAGGTCCAGCGGGTACTCCAATTCCTGTACCTATCGCGTCCATCGGAAACTCAAATCCACAAACTATATTTCCTGGAACAAACATCCAATTCAATCAAGTTTTTGAATTAAATAATATCACTTTCAACGATACTGCAGATACTTTAACAGTTTTAGAAACAGGCGTATATGATATTAATTTCTCAGCGTCTACAACTTTCCCAGGCTCTTCACCGTTTGGATTCGGTATTTCCTTCAATGGTCAACCACCTACTCGTAATTTTTCAACTAACGTTATCGGTAGTGCTGTTTCTTTCTCTACAATCGTTACTTTACAAGCTGGTACAACAATCGCTGTACAACCTACAGCAAATACTATTTCTATTCCTAACACAGGTGATACAACAGCAACACTATCTGTTTTCCGAATTTACTAATTTTCACTAAATAAGCGTATTTATAATAATATGCATCATTTGACTGTAAATTAAATTTCTCTTTTTATATAGAAAGGAGCACTTATTTGGGAGGATAAGTGCTCCTTCTTTACGTTTCTTTACCTCAAATTTACTCTATCTTAATCCTCATTTTGTATGATAAATAGTGAAGTCAAAGATATGAAAGAGGGATGAAAATGAGAGTTATGTCACTGATACGCATCTGGGTTGCTCTTATGGTATGCATTATTTTATGTGTAGGATTTTTTTTAACTCTAAAATATTCCACTATATCAAAAGCAGAGAGAAAAACAGTTCCATACAAGCTTTTGTATACAAAACAAAGTAACATCCCTTATTCCAATGCAGCAAATAATGAAAAAAAGGTTATAAAAGGAATGCTTATTACGAAAGCTTCTAGTTACGAAACGCTACTTCAAATTGCTGAAACGATTAAAGATCAGTATATAAATAAAGAAATTGATGAAATCACGCTTTCTATCCATAATGAAAATAATGGTAGTTATGAAGAAGAATTACCTTACGAACCTATTAGTAAAGGCAAAATCATTATCACATATGATTCTCAATCCTCTGGCAGTACGAACATTATACTAAACGAGTAATATCATTTCCCAATTGGTATGGGCTAATCATTAGCGGTGAATAAACATCCCTTAATGATTGAAGTTTCACTTTATTTTTCATACGAAAAAGAGGCGGATTTCGTTATTCGCCTCTTTCTTCTTTTACCAAAGTGATGGAATCCACTCTTTCACTTTATCAAACCACTCTTGCTGCTCTTGTTTTCTTTGTTGTTCCTGTTCTTTCCTTCTCTTCTCTTCTTCTTTTCTTCGTTTTTCCTCTTCGATTGTTTGCAATTGTTTTTTGTAGTCAGCCTCTGGTATTAGCGATAACTGGAATGCTTTTTGAGCTGGATTTGCATTTGCTTTTTTCATGATATCCCGGAACATCGTCGTCGTAATTTGACTCCCCCCTGGAACATAATGCTCGCTATCTGTTTTATCATATCCTACCCAAATTGCACCTACTAAATCTGGCGTATATCCAACAAACCATGAATCCTTTGCACCATTGCTTGGACCATTTACAATTTGAGTAGTACCTGTCTTACCCGCCGTATCAACATTATTAACTTTCGCTTTTTCACCTGTTCCCTTTTCGACAACACCTTTTAATAAATATGTCATCTTTTGAGCAATTTTTTCACTCGTCACCCGCGTCTCTTTCTTATACCATTTCCCAATCGTTTCACCTTCAGCGTTTTGAATTTCTCTAATTGCATGAGCCTCCACTTGAACACCATCATTTGCAAATGTACTATATGCTTGGGCCATTACAAATGGAGATGTACCTACATGCATTCCGCCTAAAGCAATCGGATACGTACGATCTTCTGGCACTATTGGAATACCAAATCTCTCTAAAGATTTCAATCCTTTATCTAATCCTATTTGTTCTAACAGCCAAACTGCTGAAACATTATACGACTTTGCCACCGCTTCATACATTGTCACATTACCATGGAAGGTAAGATCACTATTTTTCGGTTCGTATTCTTTAATACTAAATGGTTCATCTTTTAATATATCGTATACTTCATACCCTTGTTCTAACGCTGGTACATATACAGCAAGAGGCTTTAACGTTGAACCTGGTTGCCTTTTTAATTGAGTAGCATGGTTAAATTGTAAAAACTGATACGGTCCTCTGCCTCCAACTAAAGCTGGAACACCACCAGTTTTTGGATTCACAAGGACCACTCCTGTTTGCATGAGCTGATCTGAACCACTATCTTTAAAATAGTTATCATTATTCACAACATCTTCTACAGCCTGTTGTTTTTTCGAATCAAGCTCTGTATAAATACGATAACCACCTGCTAAAATCTCATTTTGTGTTAATTCGTACTTGTCCATTGCTTCTCTAACAATATAGTCTACATATTGAGAATATTTACCTTTGTATTTATCATCAACACCACGTTTTAATACAAGACCGGACTCTTTTTCTTTATTGTACTGTTCTTCAGAAATATACCCTTGCTCTTTCATTAAACTTAATACGACATTACGTCGTTCAATTGATTTATTAAAGTTTTTATAAGGCGAATACGCAGACGGCGCTTTAATCAAGCCCGCAATCGTTGCAGCTTCTGAAATTGATAAATCTTTTACATCTTTATCAAAATAAGATTTAGCTGCTCTTTTTATACCCCAAGCCCCTTCACCAAAATAAATTTGATTCATATACATTTCAATAATTTCATCTTTTGTATAAGTACGTTCTATTTTTTTAGTTAGAAAATATTCTTTTATTTTACGTGAGAACGTGCGGTCTTGTGTCAAAAATACATTTTTCGCAAGTTGTTGTGTAATTGTACTTCCCCCTGCTACAACTTCTCCTGCTGTAATATTTTTAAAAACCGCACTTATAATTCCACTATAGTAAATACCGTGATGGTTAAAAAACTCCTTATCTTCTACTGCAACAATTGCCTGAACCATAATGTTAGGAATATCTTTCCTTTTTACACCTTCTGTTTTAGAAGAAGCCAATTTAGTCGCAACTTCATTGTTTGCATCATAAATTAAAGTCGGTTGCGGAACAGCTTGTTTTAATTCAGATATGTCTTGAATGGAAATTATTATATTTATAGCAATAAATAGAGTAACGAGTAAACTGCCCAATACAATTAATGAATTGCGTAGTTTCTTCCTCTTATTGAACCACTCAAGCGTTTTTTTAAAGTGAGTGTTCTTCAATTTCATTCGTTCACTTCCTTCGTTTGTTTACACTCTTCTTTTCAAAAGGAAGAATATACCTCCTTTTAAATTTATTATAATAACGTAGTCCTTCCTATAGTGTAAAGCTTTTCTTTCACATTCATACTTTTTGCAAGAAAAGGACATTCTACAAGTAAGATATTCAATATCGATTATTAATATTATTAATACAACAATGAGAGTTATGTTAAGTTTTTGTAAACTTTTCGATAAAATGTTTTAAAAAACGACAGTTTTTTGTTAGAATTGACTAGCCAATATATTTTACATATATTACTTTTGTGGGGGTAACTAATAATGGTCTTTAAATCAAAAAAAGATAAATTTTCTGAAATGTTAATGAATGTTTCTGAAAATTTAAAAGAAGGCGCGCAATTTTTCGTGGAGTATAAAATTAAAAATGCTAGCGATTTAAAAGAATTTTCTATGCGCATGAAAGAATATGAGTCAAAAGGTGACTCATTTATTCACGAAATCATTATGGAGCTAAACAAAGCGTTTATTACTCCTATTGAACGTGAGGACATCCTACAACTTGCAATGAGTATGGATGATGTATTAGACGGATTAGATCACAGTGCTGGTCTGTTCGAAATGTATTCTATTACAGAAGCTGATGAATACATGATTAAATTCGTAGAAGCAATTAATCAATGTGCAATTGAAATTGCAAACTCTGTTGAACTACTGTCTAAAAAGAAGTTGGTCGACATTCGTACGAACGCGATTAAGATTAAGGATTACGAATCACAATGCGATGATATTCGTCGTCATGCGATTAAACACTTATTCTCTCGTGAAAAAGATCCGATTAAGATTATTCAATACAAAGAGATTTACGAAGAGCTTGAAGAAGTAGCTGATAGCTGCCAAAGCGTTGCAAACGTATTAGAAACAATTATTATGAAGAACGCGTAAGGAGTTTGATCATGGATACACTCTTGATACTGACCGTTTTAGTAGTCATTTGCGCTTTAGCTTTTGACTTTATCAATGGATTTCACGATACAGCAAACGCTATTGCAACGGCTGTTTCAACGAAAGCTCTAAAGCCTAGACATGCAATTATTATGGCAGCTATTATGAACTTTTTAGGTGCAATGACATTTACAGGTGTAGCAAAAACGATTACAAAAGATATCGTTGACCCATTTGCTTTACAAAATGGTTCTCTTGTAATTTTAGCTGCTTTACTTGCGGCGATAGCTTGGAACTTAATTACTTGGTACTACGGTATCCCAAGTAGTTCTTCGCATGCAATTATTGGCTCAATCGCAGGTGCAGCTATTGCTGCTGCTGGTATTAGTTCATTAAACCTTAAAGGATTCATTAAAATTCTTGAAGCTTTAATCATTTCACCGATTATCGCTTTTGTTATTGGTTATATCGTATACAGTATTTTTAAAGTGGGCTTTAAAAACTTTAACTTAACGAAAACGAATAAAAACTTCCGTATATTCCAGATTTTCACTGCAGCATTACAAGCTTATACACATGGTACAAATGATGCACAAAAAGCAATGGGAATCATTACGATGGCTCTTATGGCCAATAACTATCATACTTCTAGCGACATCCCGTTCTGGGTACAATTATCTTGTGCAATTGCAATGGGTCTTGGTACTTCTGTCGGTGGATGGAAAATTATTAAAACTGTCGGTGGACAAATTATGAAAATTCGTCCTGTAAATGGTGTAGCTGCTGATTTATCATCATCACTTGTTATTTTCGGTGCAACATTCATTCACTTGCCAGTTAGTACAACGCACGTTATCTCTTCTTCTATTTTAGGGGTTGGTGCTTCTCATCGTGTGAAAGGTGTAAAATGGGGAACTGCAAAACGCATGTTAATTACTTGGGTTATTACACTTCCTATTTCAGCTTCATTAGCTGCGTTATTTTACTACTTATTACACTTAATCTTTTAATCAAAAGTCGTCTTCCTTATTTTTCTAGGAAGACGACTTTTTTGTGAACAAGCCTATTTCTTATTAAAAAGCGTGTATAATGATTGATGGATAAGTTATATAGAGGAGTTGGCAATTTTGGAATACATCATGTTACTTTTCATCGGATTAATCGCTGGGACCGTTGGGAGCCTAGTAGGGCTTGGGGGCGGAATTATTATCGTTCCGTTATTAATTGGATTACACAGTTTATCACCACAACTCGCAGTAGGAACTTCTATGGTAACAGTCGTTTTTACAGGACTGGCTTCTACCCTTACGTATATGAAGCATAAACGGGTGGATTATAAAAGTGGACTTATTTTATTTATCGGGAGTGGCCCTGGTGGTATTATCGGATCATGGGCAAATAAATTTTTAAACCAAGATACATTTTCTTTATATTTTGGGATTTTCCTTATTTTCGTATCCATTCTTCTTATGCTACGAGACAAATTAAAACCTCTTTCCTTATCAAATATGTCTGTCATTAAGCGGTCTTTTACAGATAACAAAGGAAATACTGTACACTATCAATTCCCACCGTTTCTTGCTATCTTTATCGCCTTTATAGTTGGGTTTATATCTGGATTATTTGGAATTGGTGGCGGTGCCTTACTTGTTCCAGCGATGATGCTTCTTTTTGCATTCCCAGCACACATTGCTGTGGCAACTTCGATGTTTATCGTATTTTTATCAGCAATTGTAAGTTCTGCAACTCACATCTCTCTTGGAAATGTTAGCTGGACTTATGCATTAATTCTTATTCCTGGTGCATGGATTGGCGGAAAAATCGGGGCTTATATTAATACAAAATTAAGCGGTAATGCCGTAATTAATTTATTACGTATCACATTAATAATTCTTGGAACTAGATTAATCATTACTTCACTTTTATAACGCGTTCTTTCTAGAATGCGTTTTTTTATACACATGAATATAAAAAAGCTCCTAAGAGAACAAATAAAACTAAACAAACACTTAATAGCATAAAATTTGAAATATGTACCTTCTTCAAGTTGATCACTCCTATAGCTGCGACTGTTATCTTTATGATAGCGAAAAAACAGTTCGCATGCAGTTACAAAGTGCTAACAATGCAAAATCATTTATTACAAATTTTATCCTTTTATTTCATTTCCTTGTATAATCTATCGATTCAATAAAAAAAGATGTCATATTGACATCTTTTTAGTGAAGAAGTGACCATCCCATAAAGTCTTCATGTACTTGGCACGCCCTCTTATCGTTTCGATCATATAATTCAGCATAACTATCTGTTTCTTCATCATAGGCCATCGTATAAATAATTTGACCGTCTATTTCAACGGATAGAACGACTCCACCTTTCATCTCTTCTACATGAATGATAGCATTCGCTGGTATTCTCACATCCGTCATCTTCATCGCATCTAACAATATACTAAACCCCCTACAGCGTATTCATTGCTAGTACTATTACACACTAAATAGTATACTACTGTAATAGCATACATTTCGTCAATGAAATTGCTGTTCAAATAGCATATTATCTTTATACATATACGCTAAAATAGAAGAAATAGAAATGTTTAAATGGGGGGCTAACATTGATTCTACACAAAGGAGATGTACTATTCCGTCAAGGCGAGGATGGTCCTTTATATTTTATAAAAACAGGTTTATTAAAAGTGGTTCGGCTAGAAGAAGACGGAACACCATTTCTATTCAACATTATCGTTCCAGGTGAAACGATACCTCACCATTCTTTAATTTCACCGAAGGAATATCACGGTACCGCTATTGCTTTAATAAAAACAGAAGTTGAACCGATTACTAGTAGCGAATGGTACGATAGACTTCAAGCAAACCCTAAATCATATGCCGACATCGCTATGCAATTACAATCGAAACTAAGAATGATGCAACAGCGGATTGACCAATTGTCAACTGTCTCTCCGAAAGAACGTCTTCATCGTTTACAAGAGTGGTTCACACTATATTTAGGTGACATTCCTATATATGAAATATTAACGCAAACTGAAATTGGTCAACTGATAGGTATACGCCGTGAAACAGTAAATCGGCTGTTAAGAGAACAAATAAAAAACGAGGTAAAATAATACCTCGTTTTTTGCTTATTCAAGCTCACCCTATTGTAAGCTTGCTGCTGGACCAAAAAATTCATAATGAATATGCTCTTGTTTCACACCTAAATCAATTAGTGCAGTATTTATATGCTTCATAAATGGCACTGGACCACAGAAATAAAATTCTGCTTCAGTTATCGGAATAATAGTTTGTAACCATTCACCTTCAATGAATCCTTCTTTATCAAAGTTTTTCATTTCCAAATCTTTTTCAGTCGGCGCAGAATAGCAAGTGTATGCTTTAACTTGTTCGTATTCATTGTCTACTGCCTTAACGTGTTCTTTCATCGCATGTGTAGTACTATTTATCGCTGCATGAACAAAATATACATTACGTTTTGAGTCTTGTTCAATTAACGTATTTAGCATACTCATCATCGGTGTAATACCTACTCCACCACTAATTAGTACAACTGGTAATGTTGAATCCATATTTAATACGAAATCTCCCGCTGGTGCACTTACTGGCAGAATATCTCCTTCCCCTACATGATCATGTAAGTAATTAGATACTTTACCACCTGGTGTATCTACACCTTCTTCTTTTTTTACACTAATACGATAATATTCTTTTCCAGGAGCATCAGATAAGCTATATTGACGATTATGTGTATATGTTTCACCTTTAATATTTATTTGAATTGTTACATATTGTCCTGGGATGAATGAAGAAACTTTCCCGCCATCTTCAGGTTTTAAATAAAATGATGTAATAACGTCACTTTCTTTCACTTTTTTAACAACTACAAAGTTTCGGAAATCTTTCCATCCACCTTCTTTATGTGCAGCCTCTTCATACATCTCTGCTTCAATGCTAATGAATGCATCAGCAATCACTCCATACGCTTCTCCCCATGCATTTAAAACTTCATCAGGTGCACCTGCGACCTCTTTAATCGCTCGTAGTAAACATGTACCCACAATCGGATAATGTTCCGCTTTAATACCTAAACTTCTATGCTTATGACCAATTTGTTTTACAACTGGAATAATTGCTTCTAAATTATCAATGTACATCGCAGCTGCATAAACAGCATTTGCTAACGCTTGTTGTTGTCTTCCCTTTTTCTGATTCGTGTGGTTGAAAATATTCAATAACTCCGGATGTTCCTCAAATAAAATTTGATAAAATCTCGTTGTAATTTCAACGCCTTTTTCTTGTAATAATGGTACTGTTGATTTTACGATTTCAATTGTTTTTGCACTTAACATTGTATCCCACTCCTCTATTTCCTTAACTGTTTTTAGTTTAACTGAATTGTATTATACACATTGTGATTTTAATCACTATTAACACGGTGTTTTTGTGAAAAATATATGAACATTGCACTTACAAAAAGAAAATAAGCCAACTAGAATGCTAGCTAGCTTATTATTTGGACTGTATTGCTTGTTCAATTCCCCTTATATATTTCCCATCTCCAAATTCTGTATACCCCCAGATATTCGTTTCACCTCTATATTTATTTACGATAATATCTAAGTCATGGTATACACGATGGGCATAAACTACATACTCAATATTTTGAAGCTCCACACCTTTTTTTACAATTTCATAACTTCTATTTACATCACGTTTGATCTTTTCATTTTTTATTTCTGTATGTATGTTTTTTAAAGATGATTCTTGTTCTTGAAACCATTTCTTTAAATGGTTCCAGTCCCCGTCTGTATAATTCTCTGCCTTACCATAATTTAAGAAATTATTATAACTTTCATGTGTCGTACGAATAAAATCAAGCACTTTTGTCTCTTCTTGTACCGCTTCTATTTGAGCTATTGTATTTACCCCAGCGGGCTTATTCGCATAATGTAATAGCACTTTCATAAGACTATAACTCGCAATGATCATCACGATTATAATGCTGAACACACTTAGCAATTTCCTCATATACAGAACTCCTTTTCTACTATGAATATTACAATAGAGTGTTTCACTTGTATCATTCGCTCGTAGAAATACAATTCCTGTTTAAATTCTTCCTATCATTTCGACACTATTTTTCTACACATTTCGCCTTGGCAAATGCTCCTGTAAAACAATATAACCTTCATAAGCTGTATAACCAAGTATAGCTATTAATCCGATATAACAAGCGAATACTGTCCATTTCGTTTTCGCATCAACTTTATAATAGTTTTCTTTTTGTACTTTTTCTTTTTCCCATTCATTTAATTGTCTTTCCGCTACTTCAAATGCCTCTCTGATGTGAATTGTATACTCGTCTTTTTCATTCTCATATGGAACATAATCTAGCGGCTCAAACTTCGGAAAAAGATGCTCTAGCACTTCCATTCTTTGAAGTTCCCCTGTTTTTAATTCTTTTTCATGCTCTCTTTGTCTTAATACATTCATCTCATGATGCATCATATATATAGTCCGATGCACAGCACCAGTTTCTTTTAGTTCCTCTTCAAGCTTAGCAACATATTCTTTCATTCCATCAATTCTATAACCTAATTCTTTAATCGGCTCATCTCTCTTTATTACTCTATATAGTTCCATACAGCCGATAATGAAAATAAATCCTCCCAAAATACTTTTAAAGTAAATTGAATAGCCTAGCAATAAAACAAGCCCTGCCCCCCAAATTTTCGTACTTACCACTGAAATAATTCGGCCACCATCTAGCGGTGAAACGGGAATTAAATTAAAGAAATTAATCATACTTCCAAGCAAAATAACAAGTGCCCAAAACGGCTCTTTTGTGATCATATAAAGTGGAATAGCTGGTAAAAATGAAAGTAATCCGAAAAGAGGCCCCATATAAGCAATATACGCTTCATCTTTTGCGTTTTTCGGCAGCTCTTTCATTCCAATAAGAGCCCCCATAAATGGAATGAAGATTGCCGGTGATGTAGGTATCCCTTTTCTTCTTGCCGCCCATAAATGACCCATTTCATGAACAAATAACAAATAAACAAGTGCTACCCCAAATTTCCAACCATATATAACTGCGTATGCACCAAGTGATAGAAACATACTAAATACAGTTGAAAACTTTGCTAATTTAAAGATTGCGAATACCCACTTTAGCTTAGATAGTAAAAATAACCCTATTGCAACAATAATTCCCCATAATCCTTTTTTATTATTTCTCATGTCCCTCTCCTTTATCTTATTGAAATGAGCTATATGCACCCATTTCAGTTTATTCTATTCTCTATTATGACACATTTTTTTCTTTTCTTAGAAATAATGTTTATATCATCCATTTTTAGACAAAAATACAAATGAAAGGAGGTAGATACAAATGAAATTACAATCTCTCATTATAGGTGCTCTCTCTTTCTTAGCCTCAACTCTTATTTTTTATACCGTTAGCTACCTATTATTATTAGATTGGTTGCCAAATCACTTATTCATCGCTCTTATTATTCTATCCGCTCTTATGATTTCATTTCTTATTACACGAAAATCCATAAATGAGCCATCTGCAAAAGCAAAGTAATAGAGAGGGGATTCTCTCCCCTCTCTATTATCATTTCCTAGGAAAGTCCATATAGACTTTCCTATTCACTTTATCTTTGTAAATCCATTTTTTCACCATACTCTTTAACAATTTGAATGATATTTTGAAAAACGCCTATTTTTTCTTTTTTATTATTTAATATTTTCAAATCATAATTTTCATAATATGTTTCTAATGCTTTTAATTGTGATAATGAAGCATCTTTCATCGGAACAGTAACATTCAATTCATACTGTTTATACCCTTCCTTTACTTTTTCACCTGAAATCATTTCACTCTCTTTTGCTCCAATTAATTTTTGAACCTTTTCCGGGAAAATCAATTGCAAATAATATTCTTGTTCCTTTGCTAACTTGTTGTAAAGTGATTGCGAAATTGTATAACGTACCTTATAATTCATTTTTTGATCCCCTGCTTTAATATGAAACGCTGTAATCTGCAAATCTTTTTTCGTTACTTCTGTTAAAGGATCAACCTGTATCTCATCTTCTTTTTGTTCTAGAATCTTTGGAAATATAGACAAAAGTTTTTCCGTATCTTTTTCGTTCAACATGTACATTGCCTTCTTATATTGTAGCCACCCTCGTCGATCTTCTCCTCTTAACCATGCATAATACGTTTCTTTTTTCCCATCTCTACTAATTTGTATTTCATATTCAGGTTCACCAAAGCTACCTGTTATTTCTTGTTTTTCCGCATTATTTATAATATCTATTACGGCCTTAACTTCTGACTCCTGTAACTTTTTCTCTTTATGTTTTTTTTGTATAACAGTTATCCCTATTGTTTCTTCCACTTCATTCACCGTCTCCTCTACTTGTTTCGTTTCTTTCTTTTGCTCAGCTTGACCACACGATGCTAATAAAATCAAACATAAAACCATTACATACTTCACTTTCAACTCAATCCCTCTTTTCTAATAAGAAATCCTTATAACCTTCATATAAGAAACAAAAACATGAGATCATATTAAATAAGCTATACTATACACTGAAGGGAGGATTTTACAATGTCCATTAATTTTCATGATGCAAATAATAAGTACACATATGCAACTAGAAATGCCCATGTTTCTTGGGAGGAAATGATAAAAAACATTACAGATATACAAAACAAACAAATAATTGACATAGGCTGCGGCGGTGGTATTTACACGAAAGAACTTGCTTTTATGGGAGCCAAAAATGTTGTTGGACTTGATTTTTCAAAAGAGATATTACAAGCCGCAAAAGAAAATTGTAGCGGCTTCCCAAACATTTCATTCATTCACGGTGATGCACATAGCATCCCATATCCTAATGAAACATTCGACATAGTTATTTCGCGCGCAGTTATTCATCATTTACAAGACATTCCTACATTTTTACGTGAAGCTTCTCGTATATTAAAGAAAAACGGTGTACTTATTTTACAAGATCGAACCATTGAAGATTGTATAATTCCAGGAAGCCCTGAACACATTCGCGGATATTTTTTCTCGGTATTTCCAAAACTCATTGAAATCGAATCAAAAAGAAGACCAAAAACTGCTACTATACAGCAAGAATTACAAAAGCATTCTCTTCACGTGTTCCCTTCGCAAACACAATGGGAAGTACGAAAAATACACGATTCTGTAGAAGCATTACTACAAGACTTATCTCCTCGAACCGGACGATCCATTCTATACGAATTAACAGATCATGAGCTTGCTCAACTTCTACATCATATCCAAATCGCATTACAAAACATCTCTCCTATTATTGAAAGAGATCGGTGGACAATTTGGAGCAGCAGGAAATTGTAAGGAAGGAAGCCTCACAAATGAATGTGAGGCTTCCTTCTTTCATAATCTAATTTTGCAACACTCTTGATATCCTCCACTTCTGGCCTGTGCACTCCCACACTTCGGACATACTAAATATCTAGACTGATTTGTCAACAAACTACCTTTTTGAAAGAGTAAAACTTCTGCTTGTTTAAACGAACGCGAATAATATAACCACATAAAACCAATTATAGCAATAATGCCAAATAATACTCCCATCGCAAGCATTTCAGTCACCTCTTTTGGTTTGTTCTTTCCAGCAAGTGGATTGTTTTATTATTCTCTGTAAATTCTATTAATACCTTCTTTACTCCTATAAATATCAACTTTCTCTACAAATTTTACATTTCTCTACAACTATTCACGCCTGTTTTACACTTCATCATTTCTTTCACAATAACAAATATCATCTTCGATATTTCCGCATATACATATATCTTTCAAAAAAACATATTGACTTTCAAAAAAAAACATGTAACAATACTGTCAGAATACTTGAACTAAAATTCATTGACGAGAACGAGTACGTTATAGGACTGTTCCCCAGAGAGTTGGCGATTTGCTGAAAGCCAACGTTCAGTGCGTAGCCGAAAATCATCTCCGAGAAGTAGAACCGAATGTTACAGTAAGTTCTTACCGGCTGTCCCCCGTTACAAGGAACACGTATCATGTTGTACGTTGCAAAGCCGTATACATATAGATTTATTTCTACATGTATAAATTAGGGTGGTATCGCGGGTAAATATAACTCGTCCCTTTCTTTAGGGGCGAGTTTTTTGTGTTCTTACAAATGAATTTTAAAAAAGGAGGAAAAAAAACAATGAACACTGTATCAAAAAAACATATTTTTTTCACAGGTCTTATGCTATTTTCTTTATTTTTTGGGGCAGGTAATTTAATTTTCCCTCCCATGCTTGGACAAAATGCAGGTGAAAACTTTTGGCCTGCAATGATTGGATTTTTACTAACAGGAGTTGGCTTACCACTACTTACTGTTATCGCAATTTCTCTATCAGGAAATGGAATGCAGCAACTTGCAAGTCATGTTCATCCATTATTCGGAATTTTCTTTACAGTAGTTGTATACATTGCCATCGGTCCATCCATGGGCATCCCACGTGTTGCAAATGTCGCTTATGAAATGGGGGTTAGTTCTTTCTTACCAGAAACAATCCGCTCTAGCAGCCTAGTGCTATTTGTATATACAATCATCTTCTTTACTATCGTATTTTGGCTGAGTTTGAATCCATCTAAACTTGTTGATCGTATTGGAAATGTATTAACACCTATTTTATTACTCTCTATTTTCTTATTGTTTGTTAAAAGCGTATTTACACCACTTGGGCAATCAGGACCAGCAATGCAAGAGTATCAAACTTCTCCAATCTTCAAAGGCTTTATGGAAGGCTACTTAACAATGGACACTATTTCAGCACTTGCATTCGGAATTATCGTTGTAAATGCCATTCGCTCTAAAGGTGTGAATGATCGTAAAACCATTGCCATTGCAACAGCAAAAGCAGGATTTATTGCCGCTACCGGACTCGTACTTGTATATGGTGCACTTGGCTGGCTCGGTGCGACTAGCGTCTCTCTCGGATACGCAAAAAATGGTGGACAGCTACTTACTGTTATCGTACAACAACTATTCGGTCCATATGGTCTTCTTCTATTGTCTCTTATCGTTACACTCGCTTGCTTAACGACATGCGTTGGACTCGTATCTGCATGCAGTCAATATTTCGCAACATTATTGACTACATTCTCATATAAAGCATTCGCGAGTATCATTTGCGCATTAGGGTTACTAGTTGCTAACTTAGGTTTAACAAAAATTATCGCCATCTCTGTTCCAATTCTACTTGTTGTATATCCAATTGCGATTGTACTCGTTCTCCTATCGTTACTACATAAATATTTCGGTGGTTATCGATCTGTTTATGTAGGTGCTTTATTCGGGGCAGCAGTTGTGAGCGTATTTGACGGATTAAAACAAGGCGGTATTCCAGTTTCATTTATCACACCCTATTTTGAATTTATCCCTTTATATAATGAAGGAATAGGCTGGCTAGTACCAGCATTAGCCGGAGCTCTTATCGGCCTTACTATCGCTAAGCTAAGCGGTGCGAAAAAAGTTCCCCTACTAACGGAATCCAGCGAAGCAAAAGCATCCTAAAAAAACTCCCGAAAGGGAGTTTTTTTACATTTGATAAGCAGTATGATTAAAACTGCTTATTTTATACGCTTTCGTATAATATTCAATATTTGTATCAACTGTTTCTACTTTGACAACATCATAGCAATCTTCTTGCTTTACTAAAAATAAATAATACTCTTCTGTCGCCTCAATAATTGCAATTTTATCTGTTTCAACATTATATTGTTCACAAAGCGCTTGTAATGCGTTCACATAGTCCCCTAATTTTTTAGACTTATCCATTCCGAATATAGTTTGAACTAACATATACATTCTCCCCTCTGTATGTACTGTTAACAACTTGATGATAACGCTTACATTATTTATCGTCAATAAAAAGATGCAACGATTTTACTGCCAAATCCAAATTGATGCAAGCTAATAATCAGCGAGGAATCTCCCCCGCTGATTAAAATTTCACTTTCCCCCGCATTAACGGGCAGTAAGACTCCCCCCTCAAAATTCAGCGAATACGAGGAAGGTAAGCGGGAGATAACTGCCCGTAAAAGCCCGATTGGTGAAGGCCAATAATCAGTAGGAATAACCCCCACTGATTAAAGTTTCACTTTATCATTTCGTTAATTGATGTCTAAATGCATAAATAACCGCCTGTGTACGATCACTTACATTTAGCTTATTTAATATGTTACTCACATGTGTCTTTACTGTTTTGAGGGCAATAAATAACTCATCTGCAATCTCTTGATTACTTTTCCCCTCTGCAATTAATAACAAAATTTCAGACTCTCTTTCTGTTAACTCCTCATGTAAAGGTTGTTCTTTTTTCTGGCGCATACGAGACATCATTTTGCCAGTAACTTTCGGCTCTAATACCGTTTCTCCATCATAAGTAGCTCTTACAGCGTCTGCAATATCACTTGCTCGGGATGTTTTTAATAAATAACTTGTCGCTCCTGCCTCGATAACAGGATATAGCTTTTCATCATCTAAAAAGCTCGTTACAACTACAATTTTCGCTTCTGGCCATTCTTGAATAATAGCACGTGTCGCTTCAACCCCGTCCATTTCATCCATAACAAGATCCATTAAAATAATATCTGGTCTTAATTGCAACGCTAGCTCTGAACCTTTTCTTCCATTTTCAGCTTCACCAACTACTTCAATATCTGGCTGCGTTGATAAATATGCTGATACTCCCATTCGAACCATTTCATGATCATCAACTAGTAATACTTTTATCATGATTCTCCCCCTTTCTCAATCATAATTGGCACTTTCACTTCAATTTGCGTACCTTTTGCCGGAAAGCTAAGTACTTTTAATGTTCCACCAATTTCATGAACACGCTCTTGCATTGATCGTAAACCGTATGAACCCGCTTTATTCACTCCCACTTCAAAGCCAACACCGTCATCAATAATTTTTAAAATCGCATATTGATCTATTTTACGAAGACGTACTTCCGTTTTCTTTGCCTTCGCATGTCGTAACGTGTTTGATAGAGCTTCTTGTACAATACGGAATAAATGATCTTCTACACCTTTTTTTAATTCAATTGGCTCAATTAACCATTCAATTTTCATATGTTGCTTTCTAGACAGTTCTGTTAATAATTCTTCTATACCCTCTGTTAACTTCTTACCTTCTAACTGTACTGGGCGTAGATGTAAGAGCAATGCTCTCATTTCTGATTGTGCATTTACGACCATATTTTCAACAAGTTGTAATTGTTTTTTTGTCGTGTCTGGAATTTCAGCTACTTGTTCATTAATGGCTGACATCATCATCGACATTGCAAAAAGCTGCTGACTTACTGAATCATGCAGTTCCCTTGCTAATCTATGCCTTTCTTGAGAAATCGCCTCTTGCCTCATCTCTTCATTCCAATGGGCTCGTTCATTCGTTACTTTTTGAAATAATCCCGCTTGCTCCTCTAATCGACGAGCAAGGCCGATTACTTTTCGTTCCACTTCATGGAATTCATCATCCGCAGTAAATGAAACATCGTTCGGAAAATTCCCTCGTTCTACTTCAAATAGAAACGTATTTAATCCTTGTATACGCTGCTCAATATAATAGCCGATTGCATATCCTATAATCCCCCCGATAAGGAGACTTGTGCTCATAATAAACAAGCCAATTGGAACAGAAGCGATGGATTCTTCCCATAATAAATCATAAACTTGTTGCTCGCTTTTCCATACGTACACAATTGTACAAATAAGTGCGATACTCACTGAGGATAACATCGAATAACGAATATACATCCACGAAATATTTTTTTGTTTTTTCATTATACTTTCCTCACTTCCGTATCACCTACTACAAGTGAAGAAATGATTTTTATACGACGAGGAGCTTCTTTATACTGTTCTGTTCTAAATGTAACATTACGATTAAAACCTGTTTCTTCATGCCCTGGCAGGAGTACTCGCCCAACAATTACAGAATGATTTAAAGACAATTCAATATCATACGGTACATATAAACGAATGTTACCAACGACACCTCGAATAACAATTACCGTTTCCCCCTCCGGAATCATAGCAGTTGTTAAATCAATCTCGACATCACAGGCACCATATTGGACATTAATATCTTCAAGTTCATAAATATGATCCATCATTCGTACATTACCTACGAACATATTTTTTATATACGGTTCTGTACGATATATTTGTTTTTCTTCATCTATATATCCCTTTTCTTTAATTTCAACTTTCATTACTTTTTGCTGATGTCCTTGTTGAATCAGTTGATAACCAATTAAAGCTAAACAAGCAAATACGACAAGTACAAACGCTGCTGATGAAAATAAGAAGAATAAGAATACTATACCACCGACAAATAAAAATACATTCCCTCTTACGTAACGATTCTTCTTTCGATAATGTCTTCCAAACATAAGCATAATAAATGCAAAAATTAGACCACCTGGTTCAAAATGTCCAAGTATCATATCAAGAAATAGACCGAATCCAAATATGATGAGGAGCATCCCCATTAATTGTGTTTTTGAAAAGCGCTTCTTCATTTCAGCTCCCCCCTCCTTGTCACATATACATAGAAGAAAAGGCATTGCTTTCCAACACCTTTTCTCCTATCACTATATCATAAGCCTGTTTTATAATATACTACAATTATTTTGTTACTTCTTTCGTTAACGATACTTCATTTTTCTCTTTCATTTCACGCTCAAGCTTTGCAATTTTCATATCAAATGTATCACGCTCATGCTCTTCATTTATACGAAGCTCTATGTCACGAATGTGATCTTCAATTTCTTCGAATCGTAAGAACGGATTATTTTCATCCATTTTATGAATAGCAGTATTCATACGGCGGTTTGCATGCGCCATATTTTCACGAGCCATTAATTCCATACGCTTTGCGTTCATTTCTTTTAATTTATTTTTCATTTCTGAAAGACGACGCTCTAACTCATCAATTTGCTCTACAACACCAGCATACATTTCTTCTAAGCGAGTTACTTGCCCTTCATAATACGCCACTTCTTCTAATGCACGTTCATGCAGTTGTAATTCGCCTGCTTCTTGAGCAATGATAGCTTGCTTTGATCTTTTGTTAACAAAATAGCGTGCTTGCTCAAGCTCACGAGCGAAGTTAGATTTTAATGTTTTATGACGCTGAATTAACTTCTCAATTTTTGTTATTTCACGCTCACTATCGCGTAAATATTGGTTTAACATTGCAATTGGATTTTTTCTTTCTTTCTCATCTAACACATTATGAAAATCAGCTAAAATTGCATCGCGTACACGTCCGAATAAAGATTGTTTCATTATAAATCTTCCTCTCTTCTACTTTATTTATAATTTATTGTTTTATTGGTTTATTGTTTTAGTTTTTCATTAATTTGTTCCACTCATCTTCAAAGTTGCTATATGGTTTAGAACTTTCTGAAGCTGAATCAACAACTACATCTTTTTCTTTTTTCCATTCACGGTATCCGTAGTACAAAACTACCAATGCAGCGATACCAATTAATGCTGGTGAATGAGAAAGTGCAATGGATAAACCGATTAAACCAACAATGCCCCAAGCTAGCTTTCCAAAAAATGATTTAGCTCGCACAAATGATTTATAGCTCCAGTACACAACTCCTGCTCCGATTGCGAATCCTACAATACCAGCAAGACTACCAAGAGCAATTAAAGCCAAAATACCGGCCGCGATAAACGCTAGAAATTGTTTCATCTTGTGCTTGCCTCCCTTCGATTTGATACTCTTATCTTAACTATTTTTTCATTTTTCCATAACGAGCTTAAGAACCGTTTTCAACTCAGACTTAAGACCGAGATACATTCAGCCTTCTGTAAAAAACATAAGGTAGAATAGGATGATTCACTCTTTTACCACACATAAAAAAACCGTGCAGAGAATATTCTCTGCACGGTTTCAATTACTAAAGTTATCATTCATATTAAATTATGCTGTTTTATGATACTCTTTTTTCTCCGCCACTTTCGAAAACTTCGGAAATCCAATCAAAATCGAAACAATTCCACATACCCCAACTAAAATTGGATAAAATGCATACGGTAACAGTTCAATCGGAGATAAAGCAGCAAACCCTGCCGCAGTTAACATTTGAGCACCATACGGAATTAATCCTTGCACACAACATGAGAAAAGGTCTAATACACTTGCTGATTTACGGGGATCAATTTCATATTGATCTGCAATGTTTTTCGCAAGCGGGCCTGTAAAGATAATTGAAATCGTATTATTCGCTGTACACATATTCGTCATACTCACTAAACCAGCAATACCGAACTCTGCGCCTTTTTTCGAACGAATATTACGCGTTAAAAGATTCATTAAATATTGAATCCCACCATTATATTGAATTAGTTCAACCATACCTCCGATTAAAATAGCAAGTAATACTAACTCCATCATACCGCCCATTCCAGTCGTTACACTTTTAAAGAAACTCTCCAACGTGTAACTTCCATCTATAAGACCGATAGCGCCAGATAATACAGTTCCACCAGTTAACACAATAAGTACATTCCAGCCAAGTAGCGCGGTAATAAGTACTCCTGCATACGGTAAAATCTTTATCCAATCAAAACTATGAGCTTTAACCTGCGTATCACTTCCTGAAGTAATTATTACTAATAGTACAATTGTAATAATAGCAGCTGGCAATACAATTAAAAAGTTCGTTTTAAACTTATCTTTCATTTCTGTTCCTTGCGAACGAACAGCTGCGATTGTTGTATCTGAAATAAATGATAAATTATCACCAAACATCGCTCCACCAACAACAGTAGCCATCGTAAGTGCAATTGAGATATCTGTTTGTCCACTAATACCTACAGCAATCGGTGCTAACGCTGCAATTGTTCCCATTGAAGTTCCCATCGCTAATGAAATAAATGCACCTATAACAAAAATTCCAGCTACGATAAATCCTGGTGGCAAAATAGTTAACGCTAAATTAACAGTTGAGTCTACTCCGCCCATTCCTTTTGCTGTTTCAGAAAATGCACCTGCAAGTACAAAAATTAATACCATAATCATAATATCCGGATTTCCTGCACCTTTAGCGAATCTTTCTACTTTCACATTAAAACTTTCTTTACGATTCATCACCAAAGCAATTCCTACAGCAATTGAAATCGCTACAAGTATCGGCAATTTATAGAAATCACCCGTAATAATTCCAGAACCAATAAATAGCGCTAAAAATATCCCAAGTGGTAATAAAGCTAAACCATTTCCTCTCGTTTCTTTCAAAGTACCATCTCTCCCTAGTTTCAACCTTTTTTCTAATGAATAACAAAAGACCTCTTCCAACGAGAAGAGGTCTTATACATCTATAAGGAACGCTCTTCTCATCTTTCAAGCACATGCTTGCTGGATTTGGCACAGCACTCTAAAATCGAGTCCGCTGCCGAGGCATCGTAGGGCCAGTCCCTCCGCCTCTCTTTATAAGAAGGTTTCATATTTATTTTTTAATAATAATTTCTTCCCTAACTTTACTCGCTTACAAAACAAAAGTCAATTATTTTTTGTATAGATTTTTTTGGTAATTATACAAAAATATGAATACACCAATCATTTTAACTTTTCGATTTCTTTATCTAATATTGAAATCCAATAAAATTCACTATTGTTTATCGCTTCCATGATCCATTTCGTTGTTTGCCAGGCTAATTCATATTCTTCCTTTGTAACATCACTATTTTTATAAGCGTCCTCTAACTCATCTTCATCCAATACATACATCTTACCATTCGGCAATAGCACTACATCTAAATATAAATCATCAAAATACGGTAAACCCCGGTCGTCTATTTCGTATTCTTTCGTCACATCAATATAATATTGTACTAAATTCCCCTTATTATCTAACATAGCTGTAATCGCAAAGTTTTTCCCTTTTATGAAATACTGAATCCACGTATACTCATTACCTGCGATACAAATTTCTTTACCATCATATTCTTTATAACTAGGTTCTCTCACCTTTTTTATGTCCAGTATTCCTAGCATGCCCTCTTCTACCTGCTTAACCATATAATCCTTCTCTATTAGTCGCTTCCACGAAGAACCGTCACCATATTTACGTTTCATTACGCCCGCTCCTCTTCTATATATAGAAAAGCTCCCACATATATTATGTGAGAGCTTGTTCATATTATAATTAAGCTGCTTGACCCTTTTCAGATATCTCTTTTAAATAGGCTTGTCCTTTTTCAGCGTCATATTGACCTTCCCACTTAGACATAACTACAGCTGCTAAAGAGTTACCTACAACGTTAACTGCTGTACGAGCCATATCTAGAATACGGTCAATACCTGCAATAAAGGCTAAACCTTCTGCTGGAATACCTACTGTACCAAGCGTTGCTAATAATACAACGAATGATACGCCCGGTACACCTGCGATACCTTTTGATGTAACCATTAATACAAGTAATAATGTAATTTGTTGAGAAATAGATAAATCAATACCGTACATTTGTGCTAAGAAAATAGCCGCAATTGCTTGATATAAAGTTGATCCATCTAAGTTAAATGAATAACCTGTCGGAATAACGAAAGATGTAATTGCTTTCGGACAACCGAACTTTTCCATTTTCTCCATGATTTTCGGTAAAACTGTTTCTGAACTTGCTGTAGAATACGCTAAGATCAGCTCGTCTTTTAAAATCTTAAAGAATTGGAAAATGTTAATTCCAAATATTTTCGCTGTAAGTCCTAAGACAACTACAACGAAGAAGATCATCGCTCCGTATACTACAATTAGTAATTTCCCTAACGGAATTAATGAAGCTAAACCGAATGTAGAAACTGTAACACCAATTAATGCGAATACACCAAATGGTGCAAACTTCATAACTTGGTTCGTTACGTAAAACATTGCGTCTGCTACACCTTGGAAAAATTGTAGAACTGGTTTACCACGTTCACCAATTGCTGCTACACCTAAACCAAATAATACAGAGAAGAAAATAATAGCAAGCATATCACCATCAGCTAATGATTTCATAATGTTCGTCGGAACAATATTTACAAACGTATCCGCAAACGAATGACTTTGTACTTGCTCTGTCGTATGTGTATATTTAGAAATATCTGTTTTTGTTAACTTATCCATATCAACGCCTTTTCCAGGTTGGAAAATGTTCGCTATTAATAGACCCACTACAATTGCAAGTGTTGTAATAATTTCAAAGTAAATAATTGTTTTTCCGCCTAGTCGACCTAACTTCTTAACATCGCCAACACCAGCAACCCCAACAACAATACTTGCTACAACAATCGGTACAACGATCATTTTAATTAATCGGATGAAAACATCACCAATTGGTTGTAAGTACTTCGCAACTGCTGGATTATCAAAGAAAATCGCACCAACTGCAATACCTAACGCAAGACCTATTAATATTTGCCATGCAAGTCCTATTCTTTTCATATTTGTTGTAACCCCCTCTTCGATGTATCACTCTATCCCTCATTCTATCTCTATAAAACTAAGAAATTAAGAGTATTATATATTATTCGACAATTCACTACATTTTGTCCCTGTTAAAAATCATAAATCAAAAAATTAAATCTGACAACAAAATAACTTTTCCCGAACGCAAATAATTTTCTTGACAAAAATAAAACCCATGTCAGAAAACCTAACATGAGAACGATTCCTTACTAGTGTTTAATTGACTCCCTACATAATTTTTCGCTATATACAACAATTCTGTTTATTCCTTTATTTTATAAAAATACCTAAATATACCTTTATTTCGTATGTAATAAAATATAACTTTCATGACAATTACTGTTGAAAAATGATAAATTCCGACAAAACTTAGCAATTTTATAAAATTTTCTTTACATTATGATTACAACGATAGACACACTTCTTCTTATGATATATAACATTCATAGGGAAAGGAGCCAGACAACCATGAAAAAGAAATTTGCAGCGTTTAGTGTTTTAGCAGCAGGAACGATTTTTGCTTCCCCATTACTTTCACCCGTATACGCTGAAACAAATCAAGATAAATTATCTAATATACAATCAGAATTAGACGGCAAACAAAATGACTTACAAAATAAATCAGCTGAGAAAGAACAAATAGAAAAAGAAATTCAAGAATTACAGAAAAAAATCGACGAATTAACTACTTCTATTAATAAAAACGAGGCTGAATTAAACGATACAAAAAAAGAAATTAGCAAAACACAACAAGTAATTGCTGACAAAAAGAAACATATAGAACAATTACAAACAAACATAGATACGCGTCAGGAAGTTATTAAACAACGATTACAATCTATGCAAGAAAAACCACGTACAAACATCATTACAGAGGTATTAACAAACTCTGCAAACATTGCTGACCTTATTGATAATATGTACTCCGTCAGTTTAATTTTAAACAATGATACAGATATTGTGAAAAAACAAACAACTGATCAAAATGCTGTGGCGACAGAAAAAGAGGCTGTTGAGAAAAAAGAACAACAACTAAAAGAGGCCGAACAAAAATTAATCCAAAAACAACAAGAGCTACAAACAAACCAGCAACAGCAACAATCATTTATTAATGATCTACATACGAAAGTAGCAAAAGTAGATTCAGAGATTGAAGGACTAGAAGAATCAAAAGGCATTTTAGAAAATCAGCGTCAAGCTGTTCAAAAAGCAATTGAAGAAGAAAAACGTGCAGAAGAGGCTCGTAAAGCCGAGGAAGCCCGCAAGGCAGAAGAAGCTAAACAAGCTACTACATCTGCTCAAAAAGCTCAAGCAGCTTCACCGCCACACGATACAAATACTGGCGGCTTTATTAAACCAGCAGCTGGATCAAAAACTTCTGGGTTTGGTACACGTTCTTTAGATAACCATAAAGGTATCGATATTGCCGCTTCAGGAACGGTTCCAATTATTGCTGCTGCAGATGGTGTAGTTATCCGCTCGGAATTCTCATCTAGTTACGGAAATGTTGTGTACTTATCTCACCGTATAAACGGAAAGACATACACGACAGTATATGCACATATGAGTAGCCGTTCTGTATCAAATGGACAAACTGTAAAACAAGGCACTCAACTTGGATTCATGGGGAATACTGGCCAATCATACGGGCAACATTTACACTTCGAACTTCACCTTGGAGAATGGAATGTCGGCAAGACAAACGCAGTTGATCCATCTTCATATATCGGATTATAAAAAACTCGGTGCATACCGAGTTTTTTCTTTACACTTCACACACTATAGGCATTCTACATAGACTATAACTAAATGTCTATCGTTTACGGGGTGATCAAAGATGGATACACAATTACAACAAAAAATAGAAGAAGCTAGAGAAACGTATATTGGCCGGTTATTTACATTTGGCGGCTCAGCATTGTTTTTAATCGGTTCTTTCATCGCAGTTGTCACAGCTTATAAAGCATATAATCGCTTATTAAATACTTCTACAACATAATAAAAAGACGGAGAATGATATTATCCCCTTTAGGTAGACAGTGTGAAAAAGACCATGTATACACATGGATGTTACACTATTACTTGGAGGGG